>VSNE01000014.1 GCA_009774155.1 Lachnospiraceae bacterium | reverse complement strand
CTCTTAAATATATAGAGTGATTGGGCATCCCGGCCATTGCCTCCGCTTACTATATCACATTTTTAACGGTCTGTATGAGCGGAGCCTTTGAGACGGAATTTCCGGGTCTCCTCCTGCAGCAGCCGAACCTGATCAAACAGTTCTGTGCTCACTGCCGCAGATTCCTCGCTGCTGGCCGAATTACTCTGAACCACTGCGGAAATCTGGCTGATCCCATCCACAACCTGACCGATAGACTCGGCTTCGCCTTCCACTACCTTTGCAATCTCGCCGATTTCACTGCCTGACTGCAGAGCCAGTTCCATCGTTTTCTGCATGGAGCCAAACACCTCATTCAAAATCCGGCCGCCCTTCTGCGCAGCCTGAACCGAATTTTCAATCAGTTCCCTTGTAGCCTTTGCGGCCTGATCCGATTGAGCCGCCAGATTACGCACCTCTCCGGACACCACTGCAAACCCTTTTCCCGCCGCTCCTGCACGGGCAGCCTCCACGGAGGCGTTCAAAGCCAGGAGATTGGTTCGGAATGCAATATTCTCAATCGTTGAAATAATATTTTCGATTTTTTGGGACTCACTGATAATATCCTTCATTGCAGCCAGCATGTCTTCCATCTGACTGCTGCTGAGACGGACCTGTTCCCCCATCAAATGGGCATCCTCCTGGACGCTGGAGGCCGCCTTCACATTCTTCTCGGCATTCTTGGACAGTTCATCTAATGTAGCATACAACTCTTCCACCGCACTGGCCTGCTCTGTTGCGCCCTGAGCCAGCCTCTGAGCGTCGCCGGAGAGCTGCTCCGCGTTTTTTGCAACCTGGTATTCCGCCTGACTGATCCGGGAAATGGCTGCGGAGAGTGTGGAAGTAAAGCTTTCTATGGATCGCTCAATGGATTGAAAATCACCCACAAAGGGAGCGGAAACATGAACGTCAAAATTACCTTCGGACAGCTCTTTCATGATATGGTTGATATCCTCTACATAGCCGTGGATTAATTCCAGGGAATCATCCAGAGTTTTTGCCAGAACACCCAGCTCATTATCCGCATTATGATCCAGATCCAAAGCCAACTGGCCATCCCGCAGAGGAGCGCTTTTCTCAGTAAGGACTAAGATAGGGCGAACCACCTGCCGGATCACGTACAATATCAGGCTGAGCAGGGAGGCCAGCGCCAGAAGAGAGAAAATATAAGAAAGCACCTGGGTCTGGCGGGTCAGGCTTGTCATATACTGGGCTCCTTCTGCGTTTAGCTGTTCTTCACGCTCCACAACCTCCTCCAGTAAGCCTACCAGCGTGGCAAGGTTGGCTGTAATCACCTGCTGATGATACTGTCCGGCCTGTGCCGCGTCTGTTTTCTTCAGATCCAGCACATAACTGGCAGATTGATGAAGCTCACGGTGCAGAGGCTCCAGTTTTTCCCGAAGCGACAGTATATCCGCATCATCTGTACCCGCCTCCCCGTAAAGCCACTGTCCCAGAACGCAGCCCGTATGATCGATGCTTCCGGTAAATTCTGTACCCACATACAGGGCATTGCTCAGATTGTTAACCCATTTGTAATGGGCAACCTCCGCTGCGCATGCACGCTCCAGCAGGGCATTTGACTGCTCGTTTGCCACCTCCGTCCGCTTGATTTTGGTCATATTATAAGTAACAATAAAACCAAAAAGCAAAATGGACCCAAGAGCCATAATAACACGGATTTTGACCATTTTACGAATGCTTTTACGCACGAATCTCATCTCCTTTCATTAAATCAATGTTTACTCCATATTATACTATGCTATGGCATCCCTGCTTGTCAATAGTACAATTGATTTAACTTGCATTCTGCCGTCGATTCCTGTATTCTTAAACATGTATCCGCAGGCCGCTTTCTCTCAGCCGCGGATACCTATCTACATTAAAGCTTATAAAAAAGCAAAGGAGACAGTCGTTATGATAAAAATCGGTCCCCATGTGGGAATGTCGGGAAAAAAAATGATGCTTGGCTCTGTGGAGGAAGCCCTGTCCTATGATGCCAATACCTTTATGCTCTATACAGGAGCGCCTCAGAATACCAGGCGCAAGGATCTCAGCGAACTGAATATTGAAGCTGCCCGGGCGTTGATGAAAAAAACCGGAATAGACACCTTTATTGTCCACGCCCCCTATATCATCAACCTGGGCAATACTGTAAAACCGGAAACCTATGAGCTTGCCGTAAATTCTCTCCGTCTGGAGCTGACCCGCGCTTCGGCTATGGGAAGCAGGGTGCTTGTTCTGCATCCCGGAGCTCATGTGGGCGCAGGGGTGGAAGCAGGGGTGGCTTCGATTGTAAAAGGACTGAACGAGGCGCTGACGGACGACACAGACTGTCTGGTTGCCCTGGAAACCATGGCCGGAAAAGGCTCCGAAATCGGACGCAGCTTTGAGGAGCTTGCCATGATTTACGACGGAGTGGCAAAAAAAGACCGCCTGCGGGTATGCTTTGATACGTGCCATACCCACGACAGCGGTTATGATATTATTGACAGTCTTGATCATGTCATTGAGCAGTTTGACCGTGCTCTCGGAAAAGATCAGATTGCCGTGTTCCATATCAACGACAGCCAGAATCCCTGCGGCTCCGCAAAAGACCGCCACGCAAACCTGGGAAAGGGCTGCATCGGCTTTGAAGCTCTGTACCGTATTGTCCATCATCCGGACTTTCTGGATATTCCCAAAATTCTGGAAACCCCATGGATTCCGATTAACGGGGATAAAAAAAATACACGGGCTCCTTATAAGGAAGAGATTGCCATGCTCCGGGGAAGAGCGCCGGAATAAACCAGTCCGGCGCTCTTCCCTGTTTCCTTCCTATTTTTTCCTATTTCTTCCTTATTTCTTCTCCGGCATCTGCGCCAATATAATGGCCGCGAACATCAGCATGCATCCGAACAGTTCCTTTCCCTTTAAACCCTGTCCCAGCAGCACCCAGCCCGCCAGTACAGAGAACACGGATTCCAGGCTTAAAAGCAGCGAGGCCACCGTCGGATCTGCATTTTTCTGTCCCAGAACCTGAAATGTATAAGCCACGCCGCAGGACATGACCCCCGCGTAGAGAATCGGCATCCATGCAGTCAGGATGGCTCCCGGCTCCGGCCTTTCAAATATCAGCATCGGTACCGCACAGAGAACCCCCGCGGTCAGAAACTGGATGCAGGACATCCTGACCCCGTCCACCAGCGGAGAAAAACGGTCGATAACCAAAATATGTATGGAAAATACAAATGCACAGAGCAATACGAATAAATCTCCGATACCCAAAGAAAAGCTCTCGGTCATACACAGGAAATACAGCCCTGCCACGGATACCGCCACACAGAGCAGGATCAGCGGCCGCACCTTTTTCCCAAAAAAAATTCTGAACAGCGGAACGAGGACAATATACATGGCCGTAATAAAACCGGCCTTTCCGACGGTCGTAAACATGATGCCGAACTGCTGCAGGGTGCTGGCCGCCGCCAGAACCGCTCCGCAGCAGACGCCTCCGAGCGCCAGTGTCTTTGTATCTCCTCTCAGGGACGTTATCTCCTCATTGCTCATCCCGCTCCTTTTTTTCAGACCGTCCATAAAAAAAATAACCGGTACAAGCACTATGCCTCCGATGATGCTCCTTACGGAATTAAAGGTAAAAGGCCCTACATAATCCATGCCGACGCTTTGCGCCACAAAAGCACAGCCCCAGATAAATGCCGCCAGAAGCAGCATGGCATTATTTTTCATCTGTTTCATTCCATATTACTCCCCGTTTCCTTCATAAGCATGTCGAACAATTCCTCCGGCGTATCCGCAATGCGCGCTGCCCCAAGACTCTCTAAAAGCTTACGCTCCCGAAAGCCCCAGGACACAGAAATACATAAAATCCCGCTGTTTTTCGCAGTCTCCAGATCCACCTCGGAGTCTCCCACATAGATACAGTCCTCCTTACGCACTCCCAGCCTCCGGACAGCTTCGTACACCGTATCCGGCTTTGGCTTTCTCATAACGCCTTTGGATTCCCCGATGGCAACCGGAATCAGGGAACCGAATATTCTCTGATTCAGTTCCCTGACCGCTCCGTCCGGCTTATTTGATACGATTGCCATGGGGCGGTTCTGTTCTGCAAGCTTCCCAATCAGCTCTGTAATCCCCTCATACGGCCTTGTATGATCCTCCAGATGCACGGCATAGTGCTCCCGAAACGCCAGAAGGCAATCCTCAAACCGAGGATTTTCTTCCCCCTCCGGTATCGATCTGCGCATCAGATTACGCACGCCGTTGCCCACAAACTGCCGGACCTCTTCGATTGTCCGGGGTGGAAATCCGTATGCTTTAAGCGCCGCATTGACGCTGAGATACAGATCCTCCAGAGTATTTAACAAGGTTCCATCCAAATCAAATATGACTGCTCTTATCATGACAGCTCAAACGCTCCTGTGTATAACTGATAATATTTTCCCCGCTCCTCCAGAAGGGAATCGTGGTTTCCTCTCTCTATAATATGACCCTGTTCCAGAACCATAATCACATCCGAATTCTTAATGGTAGACAGACGGTGTGCAATGACAAATACTGTCCTGCCTTTCATCAGACGATCCATACCGTTTTGTACGATAGTCTCTGTTCTGGTGTCAATGCTGGAGGTTGCCTCATCCAGAATCAGCACCGGCGGGTCCGCAATTGCCGCCCGGGCAATGGCAAGAAGCTGCCTCTCCCCCTGGGACAGGCTCGTACCGTCCCCTTTCAGCATCGTATCATAGCCCTTTGGAAGCTTAGTAATAAAATAATGGGCATTGGCAAGCTTCGCTGCCGCAATGACCTCTTCATCCGTTGCATTCAGCTTTCCATAGCGGATATTATCCGCTATCGTTCCGGTAAACAGATGTGTATCCTGAAGGACAATGCCCAGAGAACGGCGCAGATCCGGTTTTTTGATCTTATTAATATTAATGCCGTCATACCGGATCTTTCCGTCCTGAATATCATAGAATCGGTTAATCAGATTTGTGATGGTCGTTTTCCCGGCTCCGGTGGCACCTACAAATGCAATCTTCTGCCCCGGATTGGCATACATTTTAATATCATGAAGGACAATCTTATCGTCTGAATATCCGAAATCCACTCCATCCAGCACCACATCTCCTTCCAGCCTCTGATATGTGATCGTCCCGTCCGCCTGATGAGGGTGCTTCCATGCCCAGATACCGGTCCGCTTTTCAGATTCCTTCAGAGTTCCGTCCGGCTCCTCGGTCACATTAACCAGCGTCACATACCCATGATCCGCCTCCTCCGGCTCGTCTAAAAGGTCAAAAATACGTTCCGCGCCGGCCAATGCCATGATGATGGAGTTGAACTGCTGGGACACCTGAGTAATGGGCATATTAAAGCTTCTGGTAAGCTGAAGGAAGGATGCCAGGACGCCCAGCGTCAGCCCTCCGACACCATAGATCGCAAGGATCGAGCCGACTGCCAGAGTCAGCACATAGTTGATATTTCCCAGGTTCGCCATAACCGGCATCAGAATATTGGCAAAGGTATTCGCGTTTTTCGCACTGTCAAAAAGCTCGTCATTCAGCTTATAGAACTTCTCCTTGGACTCTTCCTCGTGACAGAATACCTTGACTACCTTCTGTCCCTCCATCATCTCCTCGATATAGCCGTTCAGCGCGCCGAGGGACTTCTGCTGGCGGACAAAATACATGCCGCTTCTGCCGCCGATAAAGCGCACCGCATTCAGCATAACCGCAACCATCAGGATAATCAGAAGCGTCAGAGGGACGCTTAACACCAGCATGGAAATAAAGGTGCTTACAACCGTGATGGAAGAGCTCAGCATCTGAGGAATACTCTGGCTTATCATCTGACGCAGAGTATCCGTATCGTTGGTGTAGCAGCTCATAATGTCCCCATGGGCATGGGTGTCAAAATATTTGATGGGAAGCTTCTCCATATGGGTAAACATCTCGTCGCGGATTTCCTTCAGCACGCCCTGAGTAATGCTGATCATAACTCTGGCATAGATGAATGTGGAGGCCGTGCCAATATAATAAATACATGCCATAGTTAAAAGAGCCTGCAAAAGCGGCGCAAAGCTTGGATTAGATTCTCCCAGAAACGGCAGAATATAGTCATCTATCAGATTTCTTAAAAACAGGTTGCCGATAACTCCGGTCAGAGAGCTGATCACAATACTGATTACCACAGCAATACAGTGGATCTTATAGTCTTTCCATATATAGGCAAGCAGACGCTTCAATGTTTTTCCCGGCGTTCTGCTCCTTGAGCCGCCTTGCATCCTCCGGGAGCCCGGTCCTTTCATTCCCTTTGCATTACTCATCCTTACCCGCTCCTTTCTGCTGCAATTCATAGATGTCACGGTAAATCTCGTTATTCTGCATCAGCTCCTCATGGGTGCCGAATCCCGCAACCCGCCCCTGATCCAGCACCAGAATCCGGTCTGAATCCTGTACAGAGGAAATTCTCTGAGCAATAATCAGCTTGGTCGTATCCGGTATCTCCTCTGCAAACGCCTTTCGGATCAGGGAATCCGTCTTTGTATCCACCGCACTGGTGGAATCATCCAGAATCAGAATTTTCGGCTTTTTCAGAAGCGCTCTCGCAATACAGAGACGCTGCTTCTGTCCGCCGGAGACATTCGTTCCGCCCTGTTCAATGTAAGTATGATACCCATCCGGCATTTTCTCTATAAATTCATGCGCCTGGGCAAGCTCACAGACATGGCGGCACTCCTCCTCCGTAGCCTCCTTGTTGCCCCAGCGCAGGTTTTCCAGTATGGTTCCCGAGAACAGGACATTTTTCTGGAGTACCATGGACACCTCATTCCGAAGTGTTTCAATATCATACTCCCGCACATCTCTGCCTCCGACCCGCACGGTTCCCTCCAGCACATCATAAAGTCTTGGAATCAACTGTACCAGCGTGGACTTGGAGCTTCCGGTTCCCCCGATAATGCCGATGGTTTCGCCTGCATGAATATCTATATTCACATCCTGCAGAACACACTTGTCTTCATCATCGCTGTAGGAAAAGCTCACGTGATCGAACTGAACGGCGCCGTCCTTCACTTCATAAACCGGGCTGTCCGGATTTCCAAGACTGCTCTTTTCATTCAGCACCTCCACAATACGCTCTGCGGAGGAACGCGCCATAGTCACCATAACAAATACCATGGAAATCATCATCAGGCTCATCAGAATCTGGATCGTATAGGTAAACAGACTCATAAGCTGTCCTGTCGTCATCGTACCGTCAACCACAATCAGCTTTGCTCCCAGCCAGGAGATGAGCAGGATACAGGAATAAACCGTAAACTGCATCACCGGCTGATTCATAACCACCAGCTTTTCTGCATGGACATTCAAATCCTTCAGATTCTTCGTGGCATCGCAGAATTTTTTGTTTTCATAGTCCTCCCGGACATATGCCTTTACCACACGGATTCCGGTCAGATTTTCCTGCACACTGGCATTCAGCCGGTCATAGCCCTTAAACATCTCATTAAAAACAGGAAATGCCCGGGTAACTATAAAGCCTACCACGCAGCCCAAAAACACCAGCGCCGCCAAAAATATCATAGACAGCCTCGGACTGATGCTGACACACATAAATAATGCGGATATCATCATAATAGGGGCGCGCACAAACATACGGATCAGCATCTGGAACGCATTCTGCACATTTGTTACATCCGTAGTCATACGGGTGACAAGACCTGCCGTGGAAAAACGGTCAATGTTCCGGAATGCGAAATCCTGGATATTGTCATACATAGCCTTTCGTAAATTCCGTCCGAAACCCATGGACGCCCGGGCCGCAAAGACGCCGGACATGGTGCCTGCAAGCAGGGACAGCATCGCCACCGCCAGCATAACCGCCCCCATTTTAATGACATAACCCATATTTCCGGCCTCCACGCCGTTGTCAATGACGGAAGCCATCAGAACCGGCAGCAGAACCTCCAGAATCACTTCCAGGGTTACGCTGACCGGGGACAGCACGGTGTCTTTTTTAAATTCCCCGATATATGCCGCTAATTTCTTAATCATATTCTGCCTCCTTTAATCTAGTCTCAATTTTCCGAATACAGGAAAGCCAGATTTGCTTTTCCTTTGGACTTAAGGCTTCGTTCACCAGGCCCTCCAGCGCGTCAAGGCGCTCCATCACTGTTTCCTGAACGGCGATTCCCTGCTCCGTAAGCATCAGCTCCTTCCTCCTTGCGTCTCCCGTAACGCCGGCCCGCCGCACCAGCCCCTTCTTCTCCAGCATCTGTATTACACTTGTAACCGAAGATTTTCTTATCCTGAACTCTTCCTCCAGCTCCTTTTGGAATACCTGCTTTCCATTCTGAAGCTGAAAATAAAGATATCCCAGCATCCGGCTCTGAATAGAAGTCAACCCCAGATCGGCCATACTGTTCTCAATTACGCGATGCCAGATACAATTCAGGTTCATCATTGCCTTCATCGGATAATTTTCTTCCTGCACCTTTCCTTCACCTCACTGTATTCGTTAGAAATCGAACCAATTATAAGTTAGATTTCAAACAAAGTCAAGAACAAAATTATGAAACTTCTGTGAAATCATAAAAAATAAATGAGCTATCCTCTTCGTCAAGAGAATAGCTCTGTCGCTTAAGTGAAGAAAATTATCTCCAAAAATAATAACAATGCATTATACGCTGATAACCGCTTCCATGCCCAGCAGCTCCTTATTTTCTTCCAGAACCGGGTTTACCACATCCTGCAGAAATGCAGTCACCTGTATTTCGGAACGCCCCACATAGCGGGACGGCTCCATACAGGACTCCAGTTCTTCTATCGTCATATGAAAGGCCGGATCTGCGGCAATCAGCTCCAGAAGGTTATTGTCTTTGCCTTCCTCCTTGACATTTTTTCCCGCCTCCATGGAAAGAGTGCGGATTCTCTCATGCATCTCCTGACGGTCTCCGCCCGCCTTTACCGCATCCATCATAATATTTTCGGTTGCCATAAACGGAAGCTCGCTGCGCAGCCGTTTCTCAATCACCTTTGGATAAACCACCAGGCCGTCCACCACGTTCAGGCACAGATCCAGAATACCGTCAACGGCAAGAAAGCCCTCCGGAACAGAAAGACGCTTGTTGGCGGAATCATCCAGCGTGCGCTCAAACCACTGGGTTGCAGAGGTAATAGCCGGATTCAGGGCATCAATCATCACATATCTGGAAAGGGAGGCGATACGCTCGCTTCTCATAGGATTTCTCTTATATGCCATGGCTGAAGAACCGATCTGCGATTTTTCAAACGGCTCCTCCACCTCTTTTAAATGCTGAAGCAGACGGATATCGTTGGACATCTTATGGGCGCTGGCAGCAATGCCTGCAAGAACATTCAGCACCCTTGTATCTGTCTTGCGGGAATAGGTCTGTCCGGACACCGGCACACATTTTTCAAATCCCATTTTCGCCGCAATCATCGGATCAATCTTATCTATCGTCTCCTGATCCCCCTCAAACAGCTCCAGAAAGCTGGCCTGAGTTCCGGTTGTTCCTTTGGAGCCAAGAAGCTTCATGGTACTGATCACATAATCCAGATCCTCCAGATCCATACAGAATTCCTGAAGCCACAGGGAGGCTCTCTTCCCTACCGTTGTAGGCTGGGCAGGCTGAAAATGGGTAAAAGCAAGAGTGGGAAGGGATTTGTATTCATCCGCAAACTCCGCCAGCTTTGCAATGACATTCAACAGCTTTCTGCGGACAAGACGCAGAGCCTCGGTCATAACAATAATGTCCGTGTTATCCCCCACATAGCAGGACGTTGCTCCAAGATGAATAATTCCCTTCGCCTTCGGACATTGTACGCCGTAGGCATACACATGGGACATCACGTCATGGCGGACCTCTTTTTCCCTTTCCTTTGCCACATCGTAATTGATGTCATCCGCATGGGCCTTCAGTTCGTCAATCTGTTCCTGAGTAATCGGAAGCCCCAGTTCCTTTTCTGTCTCCGCAAGCGCGATCCAGAGCCTTCTCCATGTACGGAACTTCTTGTCCGGTGAAAAAATAAACTGCATTTCTTTGCTTGCGTAACGCTCGGATAAGGGGCTGTTGTATCTGTCTGTGCTCATTTCGGATTCCTTTCTTTATTATGCAAAATACATGTTGGGAAGCAATGCTTCCGGAATAAAAATATGTCAGTGGTCAAAATCACCGCGGATATCCTCCGTAGGCGCAGGAACCGGATATTCCCCGGTAAAGCAGCCATGGCAGCACGGAAGTCCTTCCGCCATGCCGTCCAGACGCTCCAGCCTCAGATATGCCAGCGTATCCGCGCCGATAATCCGGCGGATTTCCTCCACCGAACGGTTGCATGCAATCAGCTGATCCCTGGCCGGTACGTCCGTACCGAAATAACAGGGATACAAAAAAGGCGGGGAGCTGACGCGCATATGAACCTCCAGGGCGCCCGCATCCCTCAGCATCCGGACGATTCGATCGCTGGTCGTGCCGCGCACAATGGAATCGTCAATCATAATAATACGTTTTTTGTTTACTGCTTCTTTTAAAACACTCAGCTTTACATTGACGCTGGATTCCCGGCTGCTCTGCTTCGGTTTAATAAAAGTACGGCCGATATAGCTGTTCTTTACAAATGCGGTTCCGTATGGAATGCCGGACTGCAGAGAATACCCCAGAGCCGCCGCATTGCCGGACTCCGGAACGCCGACGACCAGATCCGCTTCCACAGGGCTGTCCATGGCCAGATATCTGCCTGCCCGGATTCTGGAATTATAGACGCTGACACCGTCAATATGGCTGTCCGGCCTGGCAAAATAAATATATTCAAAGATGCATCTTGCTTCCTTTTCCTTCGGAAGACAGTGGCTTCTGTCGGACTCAATGCCGTTCTTCGGCGAGATGCTGACAATCTCTCCCGGCTCCACGTCACGGACAAATTCCGCTCCAATGGTATGCAGCGCACAGGTTTCGGAGGCGAGAATATAGGTATGATCTCTTTTTCCGATGCACAGCGGACGAAAACCGTAAGGATCTCTGGCGCCGATCAGCTTCCTTGGAGACATGACCACCAGGGAGTAAGCCCCCTGAAGCTTATTCATTGCCCTGGATACCGCTTCCTCAACAGATGCACAATGAACTCTCGCCCGGGCAATATGATAGGCAATTACCTCCGAATCAATCGTTGTCTGGAATATTGCCCCGCTGTATTCCAGTTCTCTGCGAAGCTGCGGAGCATTCGTCAGGTTCCCATTGTGGGCTACCGCAAGGGTTCCCTTAATATAATTCAGCGCCAGCGGCTGTGCATTTTCACAGGTGCTGGCGCCTGCGGTTGAATACCGGGTATGCCCGATTCCGATATCTCCCCGCATGCCCTCCAGTATTTCCGGAGTAAAAACCTCATTTACCAGTCCCATCCCTTTATGGGTGACGACCTTGCGGGGGCCGTCCGTATCCCCAACGGCAATTCCGCAGCTTTCCTGTCCCCGGTGCTGCAGCGCCAAAAGTCCGTAATATACGGAGGATGCCACATTTCCTCCGTCAAAGTCGTAGATACCGAACACGCCGCACTCTTCATGCAGTCTGTCCGTCACTCCATCGTGCTCTCCGGTAATCGTCGAATCCATCTGATGTCCTTTCTATGCCAGTCCAAGTCTCTTAAATACTTCCTGGTATGCCTCCTCCACGTTGCCAAGATCGCGGCGGAAACGATCCTTATCTAATTTTTCATGAGTCTTGGAATCCCACAGACGGCACGTATCCGGCGAGGTTTCGTCTGCCAGAATAATCTCTCCGTCTTTGTAACGGCCGAACTCAATCTTAAAGTCTATCAAATCAATGCCAAGCTGCGCAAAATACGCTTTGTATACTTCATTTACTTTAAACGCATACTCACTGATTTTGTCGATCTCCTCTCTGGTGGCCAGGCCCAGCGCGATTGCAAAATAATCATTGATCAGCGGATCGCCCAGATCGTCATTTTTATAGCTGAACTCAAGAGTCGGAGCGGTAAACTGCGTGCCCTCCGGAACACCGAGCCTTTTGGAAAAGCTTCCCGCCGCCACATTGCGTACAATTACCTCCAGCGGAACAATCTCCACCTTCTTTACCGCAGTCTCACGATCGTTCAGCTCCTCGATAAGGTGAGTCGGAACGCCTGCCTTTTCCACCAGCTTGAACACATGGTTGCTCATACGGTTGTTGATAGCGCCTTTTCCGACAATCGTACCTTTTTTCTGTCCGTTGAATGCAGTTGCATCATCCTTGTAGGACACGATTAATACATCCGGGTCCTCCGTGGTATAAACCTTTTTTGCTTTTCCTTCATATAAAAGCTCTTTTTTTTCCATTTTGCTCTACCTGTCCTTTTCTCAGTCTTATCATTGTATCGTTTCACCTGCCGGATCTTCCGCAGGTTTTGTCCTCAGTATAACCCGGAGTCTTTTGAATTTCAACTGTCCGGATTAGAAAAATTTATAGATTTTCTATCCCTGCGTAAACCGCGACAAAAATTGCTTCGTTCTCTCCTCGTGAGAATGTTCAAACACCCGTTCCGGAGTCCCCTGCTCCAGAATGTATCCGTCATCCATAAAAATCACATGGCTTGCCACATCCCGTGCAAATGCCATCTCGTGAGTTACAATGATCATAGTCGTATTCTGCTCCGCCAGCTCCTTCATAACCTTCAGTACCTCGCCGGTCAGCTCCGGATCAAGAGCCGAGGTAGGCTCGTCAAAGCAGAGAATATCCGGCTTCAGCGCAAGGGCGCGGGCAATCGCCACACGCTGGCACTGCCCTCCGGAAAGCTGATGCGGATAGTTGTTCATCCGTTCGGCAAGCCCCATCTGTTTTAACAGCATTTCTGCCTGCTCCTGGATCTGTCCGTGGATTTCCTTCTTTCTCGCCTTATAGTCCGGCTGCTCCTTTGCCAGAAGCTCCTTTGCCAGCATCACGTTTCCCAGCGCCGTATACTGGGGGAACAGGTTAAAGGACTGGAATACCAGGCCGAAATGAAGCCTTTTTTTTCGGAGCTCTGATTCCTGTACGGAGGCAGGGCTGCCGCCGTCAAAAAGCGTCTCCCCGCATACGCGGATGATCCCGCTGTCCGGGCGCTCCAGAAAATTTAAGCACCTGAGAAGCGTGGTTTTTCCGCTGCCCGAGGAGCCGATAATAGAAAGCGCCTGGCCTTCTTCCAGAGAAAAGCTGATGTCCTTTAATACTTCTGTATGCTCAAAAGCTTTGCATATATGTTTCACTTCCAGAATCGCCATATTTTTTGCCCTCCTCTATCTGAAATAATCCAGTCTCTTCTCCAGCCGTCCCAGCAGCATCGTCAGGATTCCGCTGAAAATAAGGTAATAGACTGCTGTAAAGAACATCGGCCAGATGGCTCCCGAGATGCCCTGGGAGCCTTTCATAAACGCCTGCCCTGCCCAGATAATCTCCTGCAGCGCAATAATCCGGGCCAGAGAGGTATCCTTCACCAGTGTAATAATCTCGTTGGACATGGGCGGCACAATCCTCTTGACCATCTGGAGCAGCGTAACTTTAAAGAAAATCTGGCTCTTTGTCATGCCAAGCACCAGGCCTGCTTCCTCCTGTCCCCTCGGAACACTCTGAATACCGCCCCGGTAAATCTCTGAAAAATAGCAGGCATAGTTAAAAATAAAGGATACGGATGCCGCCAGAAAGCGTCCCGTCTCGCCGCCGCCCCAGATAGGGTTATGTAATACCAGTCCGGGAAAATAATAAATAATCAAAAGCTGAATCATCAGCGGAGTTCCCCGCACAATCCAGACAACAACCTTGGTAAAATAGCTTAACGGCCGAAACCGTGACATTGAACCAAAGGCAATGACCAGTCCAAAAGGGATGGCTCCGATCAGGGTTACAAAAAAAAGCTTTAATGTCTGCAAAAATCCCACATTCAACGATTGTATAACAATCGGCATCTGTTCCAGCACCAGTTCCATGTACTTCTCCTGCTTTCCTTTTCATTTCTTATTCCGGCAAAAATAGAGGGCGGAAAAACTCCGCTCTCTATTCAACAGTCCATATGTGTAGATACTACTGCTCAATCACTGCAGCCTGAACACCGTAAGTCTCTGCGCATTCAAGCATACTTCCGTCCGCATAGCTGGAAGCAAAGAACTCATTCAATGCAGAAGCCAGATCCGAGCCTTTACGGAAGCCTACGCCATACTCTTCACTGTTCAGTCCCACAGTGTAAGTAAGATCTGCATAACCGGTTCCCTCGCCTACCATGGCGGCAGCCATAAGGGAATCAATGACAGCAGCGTCGGAAGTGCCCGCAGCCACCTCCATCAGAGCATCTGACTGCGCCTTCACAGGAGTGAAATTCAGTCCCAGCGCGCTTACCTGCTCCTCGCCTGCGCTGCCTGCCTCTACAGCAAAGGACAGCTCGGAGAGACTATCCGTGTCCTGATACTGATCTGCCTTGTCAGCCGGAACAATAACAATCTGTGCATTATTGCAGTATGCATTGGAGCACTCCATAGCGCTCTTAACCTCATCCGTAAGAGTCATCCCGTTCCATACACAGTCTATCGTTTTTCCGTCCAGTTCCAGAATCTTATTATCCCAGTCAATCTCTACAAATTCTACCTTCACGCCAAGGCTCTCGCCGAATGCCTTCGCCATATCGGCGTCAAAGCCAATCCATTCGCCGCTTTCATCCTTGTAGTCCATCGGTTCAAAGTCCGTAATCCCTACTACCAGAGTTCCCTTTTCCTGTACATAAGCCACATCACTGTCACCGGACGGCTCCTGTGCATCCTCTGCGCCTTCTTCCGTTTCCGCCGGAGCTTCCGTCTCTTCGGTTTCCGCCGGAGCTTCCGTTTCTTCTGTTTCTGCCGGAGCTTCTGCGGCAGTCTCGCTGGAGCTTCCGCATCCGGTTACCATTGCTGCGGTCATAACGCCTGCCAGTGTAAGGGCAATTAACTTTTTCATCTTGTTTTCCTCCTCTTGTTTCTGTCTGTTACTACTCTACCATGGTAAAGTATCCGGACAACGTAAAAATAATAACAGGTGAGAAGAAAAATGTCAAGCTTTTTTCAGCGGCGTCACTGCTTCTGACGGGTCCGGTACTCCAGCTCCCATTGAAGAAGCTTTTTCTGAGGGTTCACATAATTCATATCCTCCGATACATTTTCAGGTCTTTGTCCCAGGGCGAGCGCCCTGGCAAGCTCCGCCTGCTGCTTCACTTCTTCATTCGGCTCATATTCACAGGAGGTATCAAAGCACTCCGCCGCCTCCTGAAATAAAAACTGGCGGACGCAGCAAACCCCCAGATTATTCCAGACAGCAGCATAGAAGGCCATGCCCAGCCGTCCGTTCTGGTGCATTCTCAGAATATGCTGATATTCCTCCATAGCCGCCCATTCATTGCGGTTGTTCAAAAGCTCGTCCGCGCGTATTTTAAGCCGCTCCTGCTCCTGAAGATTCGCAAGCCCTTTCATCCGATCGCTCAGCTCTGATAATTGACGGCTGTCAAACATATCCGATTCCTCCACCACAGAAAGAACCAGTTCCTTAAAATCTGCTCCTGCAGAAAATTCTTTTTGTATCCGATGCGCCAGCTTCGGGCATTCCACCTCCTCGGAAAGCCACCTGCACAGCCGTTCGCCCAGCATCCGGCGGTCTGCCAGACAGATATTATGGTACAAAAACCATGATAACTCCTCCAGGCTGTACAGATTAAGCCCTGCCTGCTCCACAAAAAAAGGATTCTTCGTTCTCTTATATTTACAGATGGATACCAGGCCCATATAAATCCTCCTTCCTTTTTATTCCTCCAGTACAAACGACTCCTTCCAGCAAAGATCCGACGCCGGATATATCTCGCCAAATCCCAGATCCGTCACCTTCACCTCGCACCGGGAGGAACCGGAAAAATGGATCTCCATCAGAAGCCTGGCCGCGCCGTCCGGGCGCGCGGGAAGATCTGTCAGCGTCATCCCTGCGGCAATCGGCTTCCCTCCCAGCATAGAGCAGAATGAAAATTCCAGAACCGGATCTCCGTACAGAAGCATTTCAAAGGATTCCTCTACTTCATACCAACTGCAGCCGGCGCTGATTATAGTCTGCACGGATTCCCTGCCGGCGCCGATGCTGCGAATCCCTACATTATAAAGAAGTGTCTGCTCGCTCAGGAACAGATATGTTTTTTTCTCGCAGGCATCCCCCGCCAGCATACAGGCTCCCCTGGCATGAAGCTGTTCTCCTAAAAATACTCTGCGCCGGCGGCATATCTCTTCTCTGCTCTTCTTATAATCCCTTGCATTAAAATCTGTTCCGGTAAGAAATACTGCCGATACAAGCTCTTTCGCAAACCTCTCCTTTACATATTCCAGAAGACGTTCATCCCGGTTCCCCTCCAGCAGGGTTCCCACATGCCAGTATTCCGGCTCCTGCGCCTCTGCCAGCATCGGCGTTACCCTTCGGTTCACCCATACAGAGGACGCCTTAATTTCATCCGTATCAAACTCCAGCAAATATACCCGCTGCTGCCAGATATCATTCGTCTGATGCATGACAAAATGAACAATGCTTTCCAGTTCTCCAATCACCCGGAGCTGCTCCCTTTCAAATCCTGCCTCACAGGCATTCTTCAGGTATTTTAAAATACTTTCCTCAGATGTGTCAGACACGACAACGACAGCCCGAATCCCCTCCTTTTTTCCGAACCGCTTCAGGGCAGACAAAATTTTCCTAAAGCAGGCCGCCTGCCCGAAGCACCCGCCGAAATCCAGAGGAAGATACTCCGGTTCTTTCATCTGAGCATCCTGATAGCAGACCTTCGGATACTCTCCGCAAAAATCAATGCCTGCAAACAACGGCTCACATCCATGTATCATCATCATACCATTTTCCCCTTTATCAATCATCTTCCGGATTCCTCTGCCTTCAGCGGATACAGAATTTCTCTTCCACAAGCTTCGTAAGCTCCTCATATTCCGCCATCATCTGCTTTAAGCTGTCCTCCTGCCTGTGATCCAATGCCTGCTGCATTCTGCAAAGCCTTTGATAGCGGCTTCCTCCCTGTATATGTTCTCCCCGGTTCTCCATCGTCCGGCAGGATGTGGAGACGGAAGCGCCGTCCTCGGAAACCTCTGTGAAAAACCAGGTCAGACGCTCTCCGTAGAACAGAATAAAGGATCTGGCAAATACGCCTCCGCACACCGGAAAAAGCTGTTCTGTCACATAATCAAAATTCTTCCTTCCATGATACTCCAGCACATAGTGAAGAATCACCTTATGCTTCGGATTGCACCGATATTCCACCACCGCCCGATCCTCCGGCCTTCTTCTTTCATTCATATACGGACTCAGCTTATCCATAAAGGCAAAATGCCTGCGTTTTGCCCCCAGCTCTTTCATCAGTCTGTTCACCAGCCTTTTCTGGGCGTCCGTCAGAAAAAGCAGTACAGAAAGCTGTTTTAGGTAGGACATTCCCGCCACCTCCGCCAACGGGTCCTCCCATATCAGATGCTGCTCCAGACTGCCGAACAGCCCTTCCGGAACCTCGCTCTCTTTCACAAAATCCAGCCAGCTCAGATAGTTCAGATAGGCGCTGCATATTGTATAATCTCCTCCCCGATCCTCTATGGACCGGTATACCGGATATACCTCCTTCAGATACCGCTCCGTAAACAGCGCCTGAACCATCAGCCGCTCCTCCAGATCCGGCAGAACCAGTCCAAACTGCTCTGCGGCTTTCCATAGCTTCAGAAGCTCCTCCGTACTGTCATCCATATCTTCCGAAATCAGCAAAAGGAGTTTCTCTGTATAAATTCCTTTTTTATAAACCTGACGGGCCAGCCTCCTAAGAGCCGCCCGATCCTTTTTCTCCTCTGCCAGAAATCTCTGAAGAAGACGGAGCACCAGCCGGGGATCTGCGTCCCGGCAGCCGGTTTTCTGAAGCAGGGCATATGCCCTTTCATCTTCCTTCAGAAGAATCAGGGTTTCTATATAGATGGCCTGTCCCCGTCTGGAAAGAAGCGCTGCCGAGGATATCTGAAGCCGCTCGTCCAGCTTTTCCAGTCCATGATGCTTCCGCTCATATTCCAGAATCTCTACCTGAAGCATCCGCCGATAGCTTTCCCGGATGCCTGACGCTTCTGCCATCCGGTAAGCCACCTCTATATTCTCATGATTCAGTCTGTGCTTCCCCTGACCGTCCAGGAGATACAGATCCAGTCCCAGATGCCCCTTCAGCCTCTCCACACACCTCTGCAAAAACCGGGGTTCCGTCATCATTCCTTTCAAATCATAGGGCACCTTACGGACATAGCGCCTTCCATGTTCGTCCAGAAGCGCAATCTGCGCCCCCGGCACATAGATTGGAAGATAGGCGGTTCCCCCTGTCAGCGGAACTGTAATTTTCTTTTCCAGCTGCTCATAGCGGACCTCCGCCTGACGAATCCATTTCTCCTTGCAGGTTAGCTTTTTTAAAAACAGAAGATCGGCCAGCGCAGACAACAGTTCGTCCTCCAGAGCTTCTACCCGCAGGCACCGGCCGTACAGCCAGGCAAGCCGCTCATTGAGCCGCCTGTCCCGAAGCTGTTTAAGGAGAAACTCCTGAAGGGGCCTTTCATGCACGGCGCAGGCCGCATCCCGGGGCGAACCATATTTTACCAGGTTGCAGTAGAACAGCGTCTTCTGCTGACTGGTCAGCGTATTATGATACTGGAAATACAAAAGCACCTGCCTGGGCAGAAGCTGCTCATAATCCTCCGGAAGTGAATATATAAAATACTCATACAGATTTGTAATCTTAGCGTCCCGCTCCACACCTGCCTGATACCAGGCAAAGGCTTCCTTATCCGTCCGGCGGCCCCGGATATAAATGGCGCATACCGCGCCGATTGTCTCCTTTGAGGGGTTCGCCTGATAGCAGGCCTTTACCAGTCCTGCGGAAAGCAAAGACCAGCGCTTCAGCTTTGTCGCCTGAACTGCCGCCGCCTGGGCAGTTTTGGCAGTCAGAAGTCCATGTGAGGATGCCCACCCGAAAATCTGAAGGGTAAAGGCATCCAGCCTTGTGAACAAGGCAAGATCATCCTTCAGAAGCTCCCATGCCTCCTGATAGAGCAGACGGTTCCTTGTGCCTGAACGGAACTGCCTCTCCAGCGCCAGATAGCGGGTTCTGGGATCTTTCTTCAGCTCCGGGTCCAGTTTCAGTAAAAACATCGTAATCAGCCAGTCCTCCGGATGCTTCCTGTAAAGCCTCTGAAGCTGCGCCACCCCGGCCGCAATTTGCTCCGGCTCCTCCCGGAACAGGATGTTCACATACAGGAACAGGGCGCGGGCTCTCACTTCTCTCATCTGCAGCAACTGATCCCGCTCATATTTTTTCAGTATCCGGCCGGCCTCCTCTTTCCTGCCCTCGCGCAGCATCACCCACATATCCAGAAGGGGGTAAATCAGCGAATCCCCGTCTTCCTTCAGAAGGCTGTCCACAAGCAGCCGAAGCTGCGCCAAAGCCTCCTCCTTTGTGCAGGCACTGCGGCGCTCCTTTTCCAATGTAATTTCCAGTCCTGCCAGAGCCGCTTCCTGCCGTCTCTTCTTCAGCCATGCCTCGCTCCGGCCGCTGCCTTTTCTCAAAACCTTCAGTTCGGTGAGAATCTCCTCTGCCGGAGGAAAGGGAGTTTCCAAATCCTCTTCCGGTTCCTGCGCCTGCCGGATCTTCACTTTCACAGGAAGCATATATTCTCCCGCGCTGGTCTCCAGTATAATCACATCCTGAAGCTCTTCCCCGGGCAGCATATGATCCGGATAATAGGAGAATTCCACTCTGGACGCCCTTGCAAAAAAACTGTCGGTGCGAAAGGACATTCCCGGAATTCTCGTATAGAGAATCCCCTTTATCCTTCTCTCATCACAGGAACTGATAACAAAGCTTCCCTGCGCCCCTTCCTGCTCACCCAGCTCCATCACAAGCTCCTGCGGCTCTATTTTCAGCTTTGTCTGATCA
>VSNE01000139.1 GCA_009774155.1 Lachnospiraceae bacterium | reverse complement strand
TGTCTATGCTGCCTTTGGCAGCAAGACCTTTTAACCTTTCTGAATAAAATATATAAAAATTCGGAAAAACGGGAGCGGTTTAGAAATAGTTTAGAAAATTAACAAAAAATTATTAGCACTCATTTGGAACGAGTGCTAAAAATATCTTGACTTTTGGTGATTCGGAGATTATAGTACTATTAAAAGATTTTCAGATAAGATTTACAAACAGAAAGGCAGTGTAAAAAAATGAGCGAAAAACATGGTAATCTTTCCATTAACAGTGACAACATTTTCCCGATCATTAAAAAATGGCTGTATTCGGATCACGATATTTTCTTCCGTGAACTGGTGTCCAACGGCTGTGATGCGATCACAAAGCTGAAGAAGCTGGATATTATGGGTGAGTATACCCTGCCGGAAAAATATAAGCCGCAGATACAGATTATTGTGAATCCGGACGAGAAGACTTTAAAGTTTGTCGATAACGGTCTTGGTATGACGGCAGATGAGGTGGAGGAATACATTAATCAGATTGCCTTTTCGGGGGCGACGGATTTTCTGGCCCAGTATAAGGACAAGACCAATGAGGATCAGATTATCGGGCATTTCGGCCTGGGCTTCTACTCTGCGTTTATGGTGGCCGACGAGGTTCATATCGATACCCTTTCCTATAAAGAGGGGGCGGAGCCGGTGCACTGGGAATGTGACGGCGGTACGGAATTTTCCATGACAGCCGGGCAGAGGACAGCCGTAGGTACGGAAATCACGCTGTTCCTGAACGAGGAAAGTCTGGAATTTGCCAATGAATACCGTGCGCGGGAGGTTGTTTCCAAATACTGTTCTTTTATGCCGGTGGAGATTTTCCTGACAAAGGAGAATGCGGAACAGGAATATGAGACTATCGACGAGAGCGAGCTTCAGGAGGAGGATGTGGTCGTTGAGCGCATCCATGAGGAGGCAAAGACTGAGGAGATTGAGAACGAGGACGGCACGAAGGAAGTCAAGGAAATTTCTCCCGCAAAGGACAAGGTGAAGATTAACAAGCGTCCGGTTTCCTTAAGCGATACAAAGCCGCTCTGGACAAAACATCCCAATGAGTGTACGGAAGAGGAATACAAGGAGTTTTACCGTAAGGTATTTATGGATTATAAGGAGCCGCTGTTCTGGATTCATCTGAACATGGACTATCCCTTTAACCTGAAGGGCATCCTGTATTTTCCGAAGATCAATATGGAGTATGAATCCATTGAAGGAACGATTAAGCTTTACAATAATCAGGTATTTATTGCAGACAATATCAAAGAAGTGATTCCGGAATTTCTGCTTTTGTTAAAGGGTGTGATCGATTGTCCGGACCTTCCTCTCAACGTATCCAGGAGCGCGCTGCAAAACGACGGATTTGTAAAGAAGATTTCCGACTACATCACGAAGAAGGTGGCGGACAGACTGAGCGGAATGTGCAAGACAGACCGTGAGAATTATGAGAAATACTGGGACGATATTAATCCGTTTATCAAATTCGGCTGCATTAAGGATGAGAAGTTCTGTGAGCGTATGATGGATTATGTGCTGTTCAAGGACATTGACGGCAAATATACGACTATGAAGGAGTACCTTGGAACAGACGAAAAGGAAGAAGAGCCGAAGACTGAGGAGCAGACCGTAGAGGATGCAGACGGGGAAGCCATAGAAAAAGAAGAGCCGAAGACAACGATTTATTATGTGACTGACGAGGTTCAGCAAAGTCAGTATATCAATCTGTTCCGTGAGCAGGGGATGAATGCGGTCATTTTAAAGCATAATATTGACAATCCCTTTATCAGCCATCTGGAGGCTAAGAATGAGAAAGTGAAGTTCCAGAGAATTGATGCGGATGTGACCGACTCCATGAAGGAAGAGGTTCTGGAGGAAGAGTTAAAGGAGGAAACCGACGCTCTTACCGCGCTGTTCCGCAAGGCTCTGAATAATGAGAAGCTGGAAGTGAAGGTGGAGAAGCTGAAGAATGAGAATGTCTCCTCCATGATTACGCTCTCTGAGGAGAACCGCAGAATGCAGGAGATGATGAAGATGTACAATATGTACGGTATGGATTCCTCCATGTTCGGCGGCTCCACCACGCTGGTGCTGAACGCTAATAACGCGCTGGTGAAATTCCTGTTCGCGAATCCGGAAAATGAGCACACGAATATGCTTTGTGAGCAGCTCTATGATCTGGCAATGATCAGCCACCAGCCGTTAAGTCCGGAGGCCATGACAAAGTTTGTCAGCCGGAGCAATGAAATTATGATGCTGTTAACCAAATAAAATGAAAGCGTGCCCGCGTGTACAGGCAGCTTCGTTTTAGACGGCTGCAAATTTAAACAGCTTCATTAAAGAACTTCAAAGGGAATTTCTTCCTGACGGAAATATTTCTGGACCATGTCATCCCAGGCATGGTCCAGTTTTTTCTCTAAAGTAAAAAATGTCAGGGAAGCTCCGGTAGCGCAGGAAAGCCTGCGCCCGTCATAGCGCAGATGGATATAAAGACCCTGTATCTGTTCCGGCGGAATACGGACTCCGGTCTGTGCCAGCAGTCTTTCTGTATTGGAAGCGGACAGCTGTAAGGTGAAGCAAAATGCCAGAGGAGTTTTCTTCCCTTTAATCAGTTCCAGGCAGAAAGGACGCACCTCCTCCCAGAGAGAGAGAGAGCGCTCTTTGGTTCGCTCCTGCTCCTCCTGCGTATAATAGGATTTTTGCAGTCTTCCGTCGATATGAAATGTATTAAAAGTGGTAATACTTCCTTCTAAGAGAAGAAAACGGTCAAAGGTCTGGCTTAGGAGCAGTTTCTTCATAAAGGTTTTGATGTCGGCAATCTGTAATGCAATCATGGGATACCTCTTTATTTTCAATTTTCTTGTTTTATTATAGAAGAAAAGGCGGCAGTTTGCTATACTGTAAACGGAAAATTTTGGAGGAAATATTGTATGGAAAAATTTGGAGTTGTAGAGCAATTAAAGGAACTGATCAGAGAAGGGACATCCCCTTATCATGTGACAGCCAGGGTAAAGAGGCAGTTCCGGGAAGCAGGATATGAGTCTTTGTCCATGAACTGTCCATGGCATCTCAGGCGGGGCGGAAAATATTATGTGGAGCAGCAGGAGTCCTCCCTTATCGCTTTTTCTATAGGAGAAAATGCAAAGGTGACGGAGGGCTTTCGGATAGCGGCGGCCCATACCGATTTTCCGGGCTTTCGGATTAAACAGAATGCGGAAATGGAAAAAAACGGATATGCGCAGTTGAATACAGAGGTCTATGGGGGGCCGATTCTGAATACATGGATGGATCGGCCTTTATCGGCAGCAGGCAGGATAGCGTTGAAGAGCAGTGAGCCGTTTAAGCCTCATACAGTTCTCGTGGATTTGGAAAAGCCGTTGTTCATCATTCCGAATCTGGCTGTTCATTTGAACAGGGAGGTTAATAAAGGAGTGGAATTAAACCGACAGAAGGATTTGCTCCCTGTGGCCGGAATTGCGGGTGAGAGACTGCCCAAAGCTTATCTGAGGGAGCTGCTGGCGGAGCGTCTGAATGTGGGGCCGGAGGAAATTCTGGACTATGAGCTTGGATTGTACAATAAAGATACGCCGGAGCCTGTGGGACTTAAGGAGGAATTTCTTTCTGCTCCCAGAATTGATAATCTTTCCGGAGTACAGGCAATCGCAGCCGGCATGACAAAGGGAAATGCGGACGGCATCTGTGCGGCGGCTTTTTTTGACCATGAAGAGATTGGCAGCAGGACGAAGCAGGGAGCGGGCTCCATGCTTTTATCCATGGTGCTGGAGAAGATCTGTATCGGACTCTCCGGGAGCCGGGAGGAATTTCTTCAGGGGCTTCAGGAAAGCATGCTCCTGTCTGTGGATGTGGGACATGCATTTCATCCTAATTATCCGGAGAAAATGGACCCGACAAACCACAGCGTGCTGAATTGCGGCTTCTGCATCAAGGAAGCGTGCAGTCAGTCCTATGCTACGGACAGCAGAGCCGTGGCAGTGATCCAGCAGCTTTGCATGCAGGAGAAAATTCCCTATACAAAGTTTTTTAACCGTTCAGACGGAACGGCAGGCAGCACTCTTGGCTCCATTGCCTCCGCCATGGTTCCTGTACCGACCGTGGATGTGGGGATTCCGATTCTTGCCATGCATTCCGCCCGGGAATTGATGGGTGTGAAGGATGAGTGTGCTCTGGCGGATATGATAGGGGCATACTACATGCTGTAAAACGGGAGGCTTTATCCGTATAATGCGGAAACTTAAGTAGACTCTTGCATATGGTCTCGTGTTATGATAATATAAAGTAGTATTTAAAACTATGTCATGGAGACAGGCGGAAATGAAAAGCAGAACAGTATTTAAAGGATGGTACGGATATGAGTTATAGAATTGTTGTAGACAGCTGCGGAGAATTTACAGAGGAGATGAAAAGGGACTCTCATTTTGTCCATGCGGCGCTTCACCTCTATATTGACGGAGAACAGTTTGTTGATGATGAGTCGTTCCCCCGGCTGGATTTTATTAAGAAGATGAATGCCAGCCCCAACTGTCCGAAATCAAGCTGCCCTTCCCCTGAGTCATATCGGGAGGCATTTGACTGCGGTGCAGAGCATTTGTATGCGGTTACACTTTCTGCGGAGCTGAGCGGTTCTTATAACAGTGCGGTACTTGGACGGAATCTGTATCTGGAGGATCATCCGGATGCAAAGATCCATGTATTTAACTCCTGCTCCGCATCGGTCGGAGAGATGAGAATTGCGCAGAAGATTCAGGAATATGAAGAGTCCGGGATGGATTTTGAAGAAATTGTAAAGGCGGTGGAGCGGTTTGCCCTGGAGATGCATACGTATTTTGTGCTGGAGAATCTGGAGAATCTCAGAAAGAACGGACGTCTGAGCGCTGTGAAAGCATTTGTGGCATCCGCGCTGAATATCAAGCCGGTTATGGGAGCAACGGACCAGGGGGTGATTATTCAGCTTGGTCAGGCGAGAGGGATGCATAAAGCGCTCCGTAAGATGGTGGAGACTATGGCGGCAGAGACGAAGAACCCTGAAGAGAAGGTGCTGGCTCTGTGCCACTGCAATAACCGGGAACGGGCGGAATATGTGAAAGAAGAGATTCAGAAGCTTCTGAAGGTGAAGGATATTCTGATTTTGGAGACATCGGGCGTCAGCACCCTGTATGCGGCTGAGGGAGGAATTATCATGGTTATTTAGGTATATGGCGGGAGCCGCAAAAAAGCATGGAAAATCTGCAGAAATGTGGTATAATGTCTCCGTAGTAACGGGCAGTGCACAGGCTGATAAAAAACGGATTAGACATACACTGTAAAGGGAAAAGGAGAGATAACTTATGAGTCAGGAAAAGGTTGACCGCTATAAGGAACAAAAAAGGAATCGTAAAGCCATTCAGGCAAAGAAAAAGAGGAATGCTTTGATTGCCAGAATATGCAGTGCATTAGTGGCGCTGACCCTTGTGGTCTGGTTCGGATATTCGGCAGCGGACACTTACCAGAAGAAACAGAATAACAAGCCGGTGACGGCTGATATATCAGCGCTGGAGGATTATTTCGCATCCCTGTCGCCTGAAGAGTAAGAAAAAAATATCCCCATAGGAATGCTCCGTATCTGTCGGATGCTGATTCCTATGGGGATGTTTTTATTTTTGGGCTTCTGCCATTTTGATAGCCCGAACCTTCAGAGGCAGTCCGAACAGGGTAATAAATCCGCTTGCATCATGGTGATCATACAGGTCGCCGGTAGTAAAGGATGCGAGAGACTCACTGTAGAGGCTGTATGGCGAAGTGGTTCCTGCTTTGATGATATTGCCTTTATAAAGCTTGAACTTTACCTCTCCGGTTACATATTCCTGGGTGCTGGTCACAAATGCCTGCACTGCTTCGCGCAGAGGAGTGAACCATTTGCCTTCATATACAATCTGGGCCATCTTATTGCCCATATCCTTTTTGACCTCCATAGTTGCCCGGTCAAGAACCAGCTCCTCAAGCTGCGAGTGCGCTTCCATCAGGATTGTACCTCCGGGAGTTTCATATACACCGCGGGATTTCATACCGACAACGCGGTTCTCTACAATATCCACAATGCCGATGCCATGCTTTCCTCCAAGGGTGTTCAGCTCCCTGATAATATCGGAAACCTTCATCTGTTTGCCGTTCACGGAAGTGGGGATTCCTTTTTCAAAGGTCATAGTCACATACTCGCCCTCATCCGGAGCCTTCTCAGGGGTTACGCCCAGAACAAGCATGTGATCATAGTTCGGTTCGCTGGCCGGGTCCTCCAGCTCCAGACCTTCATGGCTGATGTGCCACAGGTTGCGGTCGCGGCTGTAGCTGTGGCTGTGATCAAAGGGAAGGTCAATACCGTGCTGCTTGCAGTATGCGATCTCATCTTCACGGGACTGCATGGTCCATACATCGGTCATTCTCCACGGAGCAATAATTTTCAGATCCGGAGCCAGAGCCTTGATGCTGAGCTCAAAACGGATCTGGTCATTGCCCTTGCCGGTGGCGCCGTGGCAGATTGCGGAGGCTCCTTCCTTTCTTGCAATCTCTACCAGTCTCTTGGCGATGACCGGACGCGCCATAGAGGTTCCGAGTAAATATTTGTTTTCATAAACAGCGCCTGCCTGTACACACGGCATAATGTAATCGTCCGCAAATTCATCTACAATATCTTCAATATACAATTTCGCAGCGCCAGATAATTTGGTTCTCTCCTCCAGTCCGTCCAGTTCGCTGCCCTGTCCGCAGTCAATACAGCAGCAAATAACCTCATAATCAAAATTTTCCTTTAACCAGGGAATGATAGCGGTGGTATCCAGTCCGCCGGAATAAGCCAGAATTACTTTTTCTTTCATGTCCATTTCCTCCATATGTATGTATAGCTGTTTGTTCATTCTCAACTGCATAATACTATACAACAACTTTCCAAGTAATGCAAGTGTAAAATTATACATAAAAAAAGATTTTTTATAAAAATATATTGCATAAAATAGATA
>VSNE01000138.1 GCA_009774155.1 Lachnospiraceae bacterium | reverse complement strand
AATACCATCACACAGAACTATGACAGCCTGATCCACATCGACGGCAGCGTGGATACCACCACGCTGGAGGAGATGAAAAGGCTCAGTAAGGATCTTCTGAAGCAGTCCTGTGAATTTACAAGCCAAAGTATTTACCGCGGATATATCCATTCGGGAGGAACCCGCAGAGTTTAATCGTTAAAGCCCGGTCACAGGGAGACAGAGAGCTTGCTTCCTTGTTCTTAAGCATCACGGATCACCTGAAGCGCAGGAAGCGCGTTGCCGTCATAGTCAAACAGCGCCTGATTGGCCCACTCGTTTCCGCCCGGCCCCTTCTCGTGCATATATGCGACGGCCGCCTCTGTCGCCCAGACGCTTCCCGGAACCGGAAGCCATGCAGGCTCCCAGTAACAAAATCCTGCTCCCAGCCCATCCGGCACACGCCGGATGAGCTGAAGGGCATCCCTCATAAACTGCGCCTGCCCTTCCGGGGTAATATCCAGAGAAGCTCTTTTTGCCAGCTCCGGCCTCGCCGCCATTCCCTTTCTCCGGCTGTCGGGCAGCTTCTCATAATCCTTGTAGTCCTTCAGTGTGTAGGCTGTGGAAATTTCCGCCACTATCAGCTTTTTGCGGTACCGCAGGGCAATGTCCCGCATATTATTTTCCAGCATGGAAAGGGTCCCGTGCCAGAACGGATAATAGGAAAGTCCGATATAGTCAAAATCTTCTCCGCCGTTTTCCAGATAGGAATCAAACCATTCCCGGTACAGCCCGTTGTTCCCCCCATTGTCCAGATGAATCATCACTTCAGCCTCTGGAGCACAGGCGCGGACTGCCCGGATGCCGGAACTGATAAACCGGGCGACGTTCTCATAAGCCGGAGTCTTTCCAACGGGCCAGAGAAGGCCGTTAGAAACCTCGTTGCCGACAGACACTATCTGCGGAAGAATCCGTTCGCGGGCGCACCGCTCCAGAATCTCTGCCGTATAATCATATACCGCCCTTTCCAGCTCCCGGGCATTCATGCCCTTCCATGCTTTTGGAACCGTCTGCTTCCCCGGATCTGCCCAGCAGTCGCTGTAATGAAAATCCAGAAACCATCCGATTCCTTTCTCCTGCGCACGTTTCGCCAGAGTCAGTACGGTTTCAATATCTCCTCCTCCGCCTCCGTAGGAAGCGCCGTTCTCTGCAAAAGGATCATTCCACAGACGCAGGCGCGCCAGATTCATGCCGTAGCTTTTCAAAATGTCCACCGCATCCTTATTCTTCCCCTGGTCATAGAATTTTCCGCCGCAGCGCTCCACTTCCAGAAGAGAGGACAAATCCATACCTTTTATCAAGACAATCCCCCTTATATACTATCTTCATCTTATCCTGACTTAATCAAAATCAAATTTTTCAAAGCGTGTATTCATTGCCTTGTAGCGGGTGCGCACCATCTCATTGCCTGCCAGCACTTCTTCCTCTGTGCCTGTGAACTGGCAGCGCAGACAGTAGTATTCGCCCTTCTCCTTGTCATAGAACATATCAATATCCAGATCCCTCATAAAGCAGGACGGGCACCTGTAGTTTAATCTGCCTTTTCCAGATTGAGCCATGTTGCAAATACCTCCTTATCCGAAACCTTTTTCTTATATCCCAGCGTAAACATTGGGGAAAACGCATAGCCCTCCCGCACATAGCCCTGCGCTCCTCCGGTCTGTGTCAGGGAGACTCTCGTCCCGATTGCCGGAACGACTGCCGACACTGCCTGCGCGCCGTCTAAGCTTTCCTCTCTGCATTTATATTCATAGAGAATGGTCTTTTCCCCGGCACCCTCGCATTTCAGAATAATTCCCGTCATATCCTCCGGGTACTCCGTTGTCCCGTAGCACGCAACCATATATTCATTCAGTTCTGCTTCGGCCTCCGGATCGCTCATCTCCAGAATGGTACGTTCAATTTTTATGGAGCCTGAACCTTCCTCAAAATATTCCTTCGTCTGCAGCTTCACCGTCAAATCCGCAAATTCGATTGTCACCGGATCAAGCGTCAGGATTCTGGTGTTTCCTTCCTGTGAGAAATGCGCCTTCGTCCGGCACAGGCATAGATCCACCTCCTCCCCGTTATGGCAGAGCTTTGCGCTCCGGATCGTTCCCTCTCCCGCGTAATGAGTAAAATATCCCGCCCGGTACTTTTCCTGAATCAGAAACGGATAGGAGGCATCCTGTACATGCTTTGTTCCTATTCCAACCTCCCATTTTAGCTTTGCGGCATACGGTCTGAGGTCAAAGACCGCCCCGCCCTGATCCATATTGACTCCGGCCCTCATATACGGGTCCGTATACCAGAACAGCTGCTTATCGGAGCCATAGAGAATATCTCTCCAAAGGGCGCATTCCGGTTCTGTGTAGGTTTTCTTCCGGCGGTAATAATCCGCAAACTCCGCCATAGTCATATCTATCAGCTTTCCTTCTTTTTTTAGCTGACCATAATATTTACATCCGTCCGAATAGGCTTTTTTCAGAAGCTCATACGGAGCCTCCCAGCGCCCCAGCTTGTTCATCCAGCCCGGTCCTACGAACATCATATTGTATGCATAGCCGTTATTGTATTTTTCCTGTGCGCGGTACTGATCGATCAGATTATACAGATAAGGGTATTCCCAGGTCTTTGAATCATAAATCATCCCCCTCAGCACATTCTGAGGATGAGTCCCGAAATTTGAGCCATTGCCGTCATAGCACGCCAGAAGATCCCTGGACAGATGAGGAATCGCCACGATTCCGCTGTCCTCCGCTTCATTTGCCGCCGGTGCGTGCGTATTCTGCTTTGACGGTATCCACGGCGCCCACGGCCCTCCGTCAAACAGTGTATACCAGGAATTGTTGCAGGTGTGGTAAGCCTTCGGCCCCTCCTCCCAGCAGGTTGCAATTGCACATTTTACAGACGGATACTGCTCCTTAATATAGTTGGTCAGCTCCGCGTCCATATAATAGGAGCCTGTGGATTCCGGATAAAACCCGAAAATGTCATGGAACTTCCCGAATACATCATCCACGATCCGCTTCTTGTCCTCCATGGAAAACATCCAGATACAAAAATCCTTGGTTCTGTATTTTTCCCGGAACTGTTCACAGGGCAGCCCAAGCAGTGAAAGAGCAATCTCATCGCCATATTTCTTATGATCCTCCCTGGCTATCCGGACTGCTTCCTCATTAAACAGAGACGCATAGGTCATATGAATCGTAACCTTCAGGCCGTTTTCGTGGGCAAGGCGCTGCTGCGTCTTAAAAATATCCAGAGATTCTGTCAGCAGCTTTTTATCTCCGATATCCTCCTCTTTTCCATGTCCGGTGACTGTGGCGGAATATTCCGGCGCCATCTCCGGGCGGTGGATCACATTAAGAATAAACTCGCTCATTTTTCTTACTCCTTTATTTCAGACATTCATTCTTTATTTTCTGATACAATTTTGTCCGGCTCTGCTGCCGGAATCTGCGGCAGCATGCCGGACGAATAAAAAAACATCCCTGTTCAATTACAGACACAATATATCCTTATTTAACCGCACCGGTAATACCTTCTGCGAACTGCTTCTGCAATACGAAGAACACCACCATCGTGGGAATAGAGCAGAACAATACGCCGCACATAAGCATACCGTAGTCCGTCACATATCCTGTAATCAGGTTGGCAATCAGCATCGGCATGGTCAGCGATTTATTGTCTGTCATAATTACCTTCGGCCACAGATAAGAATTCCATGCGTTCATAAAGGTAATAACGCCCGCCGCCGCGTAAGTGGATCTCATGGTCGGGAAAAACATGCGGAAGAAAATCTGCACCTCATTCAGACCGTCGATACGGGCCGCCTCTATGATATCAATCGGGAATGCCCTTGCATTCTGGCGGAACATCATAATCATAAACGGCGTCGAAACCATCGGTAGGATAAAGCCCACGGCCGTGTTCAGAAGCTTTGCCTTGGAAAACATCTGGAACAGCGGCACCATCGTCGCCACCTGCGGCACCATCATGGCAAGCAGAAGAATGGAAAACAATCTGTCCTTTGCCTTGTCATGATAGATTTCAAAACCATATCCCGCAATGGAGCAGACCAGAAGACACACCACCGTTGTCAGGATTGCATAAAAGAACGAATTGCCGAGCGCCCTCCACAGAGGCTGCTGAGCAGTCAGATTCTTAAAGTTCTCCATAAAATGCGTCCCGGGAAGAATCCGTCCTCTGGATACCTCCGTCGATGTGTTCGTTGCCGCGGATATCATCCAGTACAGCGGGAATACAGAGATAATCGATACAATGGTCAGGAAAACATAGGTTGGAACCAGCCTGCGCTGAATCGCGGATTTATTCTTTTTCTCAGTCACGCGTATCACCTACTTTCAGATTGATAAATGCCAGAACAGCCACCATAATAAATACCAGGAAGGACATTGCCGCGGCATAGCCGAAGTTCGGCACATTAATAAAACAGGTATTGTAAATATAATGGGACATCGTAATCGTCGAGTTTGCCGGGCCGCCCTTTGTCAGGTTCACGGACTCGTCAAACAACTGCAGCGTGCCGTTGATGGACATAATGAATGTCATGATGATCGTTGGTCTCAGCAGGGGAACCGTAATTCCCCAGAATGTCTTCCATCCGTTCGCTCCGTCAATCTTTGCCGCCTCATACACGGAATACTCAATGTTCTGAAGCGCCGACAGGTAGAATACCATGTTGTATCCCGTCCATCTCCAGACCAGGGCGATGATAATAACAATCTTTGCACTTCCGGAATTTCCAAGAAAATTATACCCCTGATCTAAAATATGTAGGTTGACCAGGACACTGTTGATAAGTCCGTCCGTTGCAAACAGCGAGCGGAAAATCAACGCATAGGATACCAATGAGGTCGCACACGGCAGAAATACGCAGGTACGGAAAAATCCTTTCAGCCTTAAGTCTCTGTTATTCAGAAGCTGAGCCAGCAGAATTGCCAGAATCAGCATAATCGGCACCTGGATAATCAGATATAGAAATGTATTTCCAATGGATTTCTGGAATACCTTATCCGCCAGAATTCTGGTATAGTTGCTGATCCCGGTAAATTTCATATTCTTACCGGTTCCGGTCTGCAGGGAAAGTATAAACGCCCGGAACATGGGGTAAAAGCTCATGATCGCGATCATAAGCGTGGCCGGAGTCAGGAATGCCCACCCTGCAGCTCTCTGCTTTGTAACAAGTGTCATGCCTTTTTTCTTGGAGTTCACACAGGAAGCCCCCTTTCTAATTTTATAAAACATTATTTTAGACAGCAAACGGGGAACTGCAAGCAGTTCCCCGATCATCACCGCCGCTTAACAGCTGTATCTTTATTTAAACAAGCTTCATACTACTCTGACATCTTGAATTCCAGAGTTTCCTGCGCCTCCTGAAGAGCGGCAGCCTTATCTGTTCCGTTTACAATATTAATAACTGCGGTATTGACTGCTTCTCTTGCCTCATAGTGATACGGATTGCTGATAAATTCCGGAATGTTAGCAGAATATCCGACAATCGTGGAGAAAATTGCCTGGTCGTTAAAATATGCATTCGGCTCATTATAAACTGCGGATTCTCCGGCCGGCAGATAGCATGCAATCGCTCCTGTATTCGGCAGAATGGCATCATAGAAATCCGTGCTGGAACCAAAGGTGCTTGCCAGGAAGTCCATAGCAAGATCTACGTTCTTGCAGTTGGAGGTAATATACCAGGAAGAACCGCCGTTGTTTGCATAGTTTGTAGCAGATGCAACGCCGTCAACACTCGGCATATTGGTGATCTCCCACAGCCCGGACTGATCCTCTGTTGTCATCAGGGTTGCGGTAATCCAGTTGCCGTTTACGATACCTGCGGCTTCTCCGTTTGTAATAGTTGAAATATACTCATCCCAGTTGTTGACCAGCTTGATTACATCATTCTGAATCATCTCAACATAGAGATCGATACAGGCATCTCCTACCTCATTGCCGACAATATAAGCCTGACCGCTGTCATTGATAAAGTTAGCTCCGCAGGACTGAATCATCATCATCAGAGTATCGCCGCCGTTGGCCTCGCTGGACAGCAGGTATTTGCCGGTTTTCTCATGAACATCCTTTCCAATCTCAATAAATCTGGACCATGTAATATCCGTCAGGTCTGCAACCGTATATCCTGCTTCGGAAAGGATATCCGTGCGGTAGCATGCGATAACGGCTCCATTGTCAAACGGAACTCCGTAGTGTACGCCGTCCTTCATAGAATAGGACTGTTTCAGAGCTCCAAAATCATCCCAGTTAATGTTTATATTGCTGAGATCCGTGAAAGCATCCGGATAGCTGGAAAGATATTTCTGATAGCTGTTATCCTGCATCAGTACAATATCTGCCATCGTGCTGTAATCTCCTGCATTTGCGCAGGTCGTCAGCTTGGTCTGGCAGTCGTCAGATGAAGTCTCGATGATCTCAACCTCAAATCCCTCATGCTCTGCGGCATACTGATCTGCAGCCATCTGCATGGACAAAATGTTAAAGGTCTGGTCCCATGCCCAGATAGTCAGCTTGTCGCCTCCCTCAGAAGAAGACTCCTCCGATGAAGAAGCTTCAGATGAGGAAGCCTCGGATGATGTGGCGGCGCTGTCCTGTGAAGTGTCTCCGGAGCCCCCTCCGCAAGCCGCAAGCGACATCGCCATAGCGCCTGTAAGCAACACTGCAAGCAATTTCTTTTTCATTGATATATCCTCCTTTACCCTCCCGGCCGGAAATGTTCTTGATTATTTTTTATTTTGCTTTCCGGCGGTTTCTTTACAGTGTTTATTATACCAAAACTGATTTCTTGTTTGTGCGCATAAACGCTCATAGATTTTGCATTTTCAATCTTTTTCGTCTCTTTTGCCTGTTTCATCTTCTGTCTGCTTTATTTTTTAGTCATTTCGCACCATTTTCCCGGGAAGGAGAAATATTAAAATGCCTGTTTTGACGTGTATCTATGCTAAAAACACCTTATCCGGATACATTTTTTTCATTGCCTGCAGCATTTCTTCATTCAAATCCAGAAGAAGCTTGCGCTTCTCTCTGTCTTCCGTAATAATCATTGTATAATAAGG
>VSNE01000137.1 GCA_009774155.1 Lachnospiraceae bacterium | reverse complement strand
GGTATGGAAAGCATGCTGGATACATATCTGTATGAGACCAACTCTCTTTTGGACCAGTTGGACGAAATGCTGGTTGCAGATGAGAAAAACGGGGATTTTTCTTCCGATGACGTGAATGAGATTTTCCGCATTATGCATACCATCAAGGGTTCCTCAGCCATGATGGAATTCGGCTCCCTTGCCACTATCACGCATCATATCGAAGATTTATTCTTCTATATCCGTGATAAAGGCATAGATTCCCTGAACCCGGAGCACAAAAAGGAACTTTTTAATCTGATGTTCCGCTCTGAGGATTATCTGCGCGGTGAGATAGCAAAGGTCGAAGAGGGTTCTCCCCTGACGGAAAATATTGACAGCTTTGCAAAAGAAATCAATGATTTTCTGAAAAAAATCAGCGGAGCCTTTGTGGATGAGACACAAGCCTCCTCTTCCGAGGCCGGCGAGGGCGCTGTGGACGATGCCGCGGACTGCCCCCTTCCTGAAGATCCGGAGGCGGAATGCTTTCTTCATGTTTATCTGGACGAAGGCGTGGGCATGGAAAATCTGCGCGCCTATATGGTTGTCAATGCATTGCGGGAATGCGGCATTGAGTTCCGCTATTATCCGGAGGATATGGAAAGCAATTCTGCAACCTGCCAGAAAATTATTGAAAATGGTTTTTTCCTGGCTTTTACTTCCCAGGAAGATGCGTCTCAGGCTGAAGGCGTTATCCGATCGCAGAATCATATCTCTTCTTATGAGTTAAAGTCTGCTCCCGGCAAGGAGGAAGCCTCTCCCGCATCCGTTGTTTCAGCTCCTGCCTCCAACATAGACACCCTTGCCGCAAAGGCTGCCGCGCAGCAGGCATCGGCCTCCGCGCCGGATACGGCGCCCGCTTCTCCTGCCGCAAAGGCTGCCGCGCCGCAGACGCACGCGCCTGTCAAGCAGAGTCTGATCAGCGTGAACCTGATGAAGCTGGACAGCCTTATGGCTATTGTCGGCGAGATTGTAATTACCGAGTCTATGGTCACCGCCTCCCCCGAGCTTCAGCACCTGCCCCGGGACAGCTATGACAATTTTATGAAATCAGGCAGACAGCTCAGAAAGCTGACGGACGATTTGCAGGATATTGCCATGTCCCTTCGTATGGTTCCTATCTCCGGCGTATTCCAGAAGATGAACCGCATCGTGCGCGATATGAAGCAGAGCCTGAATAAGGACGTGCGCCTGACAATTGTCGGCGAGGATACAGAGGTTGACAAGACCATTGTGGACAGCATTCAGGATCCTATTATGCATATTGTCCGCAACAGCATGGATCACGGAATTGAAGAAACCGCCGAGGAGCGTATCGCAGCGGGAAAGGACCCTCAGGGCGAGCTTATCCTGTCCGCCTCCCATACCAGCAGCGAGGTTATTATTTCCATAGCGGACGACGGTTATGGAATGGACCCTGACAAGCTTCTGGCCAAGGCAAGAGACAAAGGACTCCTTACAAAGCCCGAAAGCGAATATTCCCAGAAAGAAGCGCTGGGACTTATCATGCTCCCGGGATTTTCAACCAACGAAGCTGTTACCGAATATTCCGGCCGCGGCGTAGGTATGGATGTGGTCCGGAAAAATGTCGAATCGGTAGGCGGCACCGTCACAATCAGCAGCGAGCTGGGCGTGGGTACAACGATGACCCTGAAAATTCCGCTGACTCTTGCGATTGTGGACGGCATGAAGGTAGTGGTGGGCAATTCCATCTTTACGATTCCGATTTCCAATATCCGGCAGTCCTTTAAGGTTGCGCCGGACGAAATTATTCTGGACGAGTACGGAAATGAAATGGTGGAACGCATGGAAAGCTTTTACCCGATTGTACGCCTCCACGATTTCTACAACCTTGATACGGAGATTACCTCTGTGGAGGAAGGCATTCTTCTCTGGGTAGAAGCAGGCGATCGTGCTTACTGTCTGTTTGTAGATGAGCTGATCGGTGAACAGCAGGTGGTTGTAAAACCGCTCCCCGTTTTCCTGAGCAGCTTCGACCTGAAAAATTACGGCATTACCGGATGTACGATCCTGGGCGACGGAAATATCAGCATTATTCTGGATATCCTCAGCCTGCACACCGCTGCCATCGAAAATAAATAAGTGGAGGGATGTATCATGTCAGAACAAATTATAAACGAAAACGGGCAGGAACAGCCGATTCAGGAGGAGCCTTCCACGATAGAACGGTGCCTTACCTTTGAATCAGGCGGCCTTATCCTGTTTCTCAGCACAAAATATGTGGTTGAGATTATTAACGGATATTCAGTCACCCATCTTCCTATGGTTCCTCCTTTTATCAAAGGAATCATCAATCTGAGAGGACAGATTCTTCCTGTGGTGGATATCCGTCTGTGTATGGGAAAGCCTGAGGTAGAATATACAAACAAAACCTGTATTCTTGTATTGGATGTGGATTCCCTTCCTCTGGGAATTGTCGTTGACTCTGTCCGTCAGGTAACAGACATCGATTTGAAAGATGTGCGTCCTATTCCTGTCAAACGCCAGCAGAAGCTTCTGGATGGTATGCTGACAATGAATGACGGAAGTGTTGTGATGTCTTTTGACTGTCATGCTCTGGCCGAGTGCCGCTACTGATTTCATATGATAGGAGTGAATAACCCATGCAGACCCTGCCTTTAAGTGATGCAGACTTTCAGAGACTGTACAGTCATATCAAGGCCAATTACGGTATCGACCTGGGGAAAAAAAAGCAGTTAATTGTAAGCCGTCTTTCCAATACGCTTATATCCCAGGGCTATACCGGTTTTTCTCAATATGTGGACGAGGTCATTTCCGGAAAAGATAAGGAAATGGTTACCTCTATGCTCAACAAGCTTACGACCAATTATACTTATTTTTTACGCGAGGAGGCGCATTTCAAATACCTTTGGGATACGGTGCTCCCCGCGCTTGCCAAAAAGCACGCAAGGGATAAAGTGCTTTCCATCTGGAGCGCAGGCTGTTCTTCAGGAGAGGAGCCTTATACGATATCCATGTATCTGAAGGAATTTTTCGGCCCCCAGGCAGGCTCCTGGGATACCCGGATTCTTGCCACGGATATTTCGCAGCAGATATTAAGCACTGCCAGGAATCCCGTATATCAGGCTGACAGTCTCTCCCGGCTTCCCGCTGCATGGAAGCAGAAATATTTTGTAAAGGGAAGCTCAAACTCTTATACCCTGGCTCCGTCCATTAAACAGAATGTCATTTTTCAGACATTTAATCTGATGGACCCGATTCGTTTCCGCAGGCCCTTTGATTTGATTTTCTGCAGAAATGTGATGATTTATTTTGATCAGCCTACCAAGGATGCTCTTGTGAAACGGTTCTTCAATGCCACGGTTCCCGGCGGATACCTTTTTATAGGACATTCGGAGGGCCTTAACAAGGCAGAATGTCCTTATCAGTATGTTATGCCGGCCATATACCAGAAAAAAGGCTAGAAAGAGGGGTTCTTCTAATATGCAAAATAAAACCAGATTGATGATTATTGACGATTCGGCAGTTTTCAGAACCTTTCTGATAAGAGGGATCGAAAAAGATCCGCGCTTTGAAATCGTTGGATATGCTGTAAACGCTTTGGATGCCAAAAACAAAATACCGCTTTTAAAGCCTGACGTACTTACTCTTGATATTGAGATGCCCGGTATGTCGGGCATTGATTTTCTGAAGGAATACCTTCCTCAGAATCCTCTTCCGGTAATTCTGGTATCCTCCCTGAACATCCGGGTTTTCGATGCAATGGCGGCAGGAGCCGTTGACTTTGTAAGAAAGCCGGATATGGAAAGCCATATACGTAAAGAGGCGTTTCTGTCCATGCTGATATCAAAGCTTGCCATCGCTTCCAATTCCCGCGTCCGGCTTCCCGGCAGCCAGCCTGCTCCGGTCACAAACCGGACTGCTGCAGCAGCCCGGACGCTTATTTCCAATAAGCTCAGCCCGGCAGCCAGCGGCAAGCTGATTGCTATCGGAGCTTCCACGGGAGGCACGGAAGCGATTCTGGAGGTTTTAAGGCAGTTTCCGGCTAATTCTCCGGGAGTTGTCATTACCCAGCATATGCCGTCCGGTTTTACCGCTATGTATGCGGAGCGCCTGAACCGGCTGTGCAAGATGGAAGTCCGGGAGGCAAAGAACGGCGACAAGGTTCAGCAGGGACTGGCTCTTCTGGCCCCCGGCGGGCTGCAGATGCGCATTGTGCGCATGGGCGCCGGATATGCGGTGCAGTGTGTCCGCGGCGACAAGGTGAACGGACATGCCCCTTCTGTGGATGTGCTCTTTGATTCTGTGGCAAACCTGGCGCGCGACAAGGCCATCGGCGTGCTTCTGACCGGAATGGGCGCTGACGGCGCCGCCGGACTTCTTAGGATGCGGAAAAACGGCGCATATACCATCGGGCAGGACAAGGAAAGCTGTGTCGTATACGGTATGCCGATGGAAGCCTATAAGATCGGAGCCGTATGCCAGCAGGTTTCCCTGAGCGCAATTCCTCAGGCCGTATTCGCAAAGCTTATGTGATACCTGTTATAAAGCAGTTGTTTCGGCAGATAAATCACGCTGCCAAAACAACTGCTTTATTTTTACTCATCTATTTTTCGCTTTCCCCGGCCGCAGCTTTTACTGCTTCCAGCTCCTGAGAAGTAAGCATAGCTGTTATCGTCTGCTTAAGGGAAGTCCACTCTGCATATTCTGCCGCCTTTAAGCAAAACATTTTATTCTTTAACAGCGAAAAGTCATAGAGCTTCTGCAGAACTCCAAGCACCTGCTCCGGCAGCACCCCCGGAACAGCGGCGTTTCCGCGAAAGGCCTTTAACAGAATTACCAGGGGCTTCATCGCGTAAAGATCTTCCTTAAGTACCGCAATGCTGAAGGTAACGGCCTTTTCTGCTTCCCCTGCCATAAGGCCGCAGTACGCAATGACCTCATAGGCATCCTGGATATGGGCGGACAGATACATAGCCCGGTTAAAGCACCGGAACCGTTCCAGCTTGTCCAGCGCCTTCTCCAGATAGCTGCAGCCCTCCGTGTATTGTCTGCATACTGCCAGATGGCGCCCCATCACATAATCAAAGTCAGGCTCCTTCGGCAAGTACTCCACCGCCTTCCGATAAACTCTTTTCAGCTCCTCCTCCTCTTCCTTTTTCTCCAATAGCTGCATCAGATACAAAAAGGTAGAGGCGCTCCTGGCATCATGCTCGTCCAACGCGGAAGGCATAGCCTTTATGGAGCTTTGAAAGCATTCAATCGCCTCATCATCCTCACCTGCCGAAAGATAAGTATCCCCCAGATATCCCAGCATCTCATAATCCCCCGGATGATCTTCCAGCTCCTTAAGAATCAGCTTCCGGTTCCTTCCGCTCTGCTTTTTATTCTCCCATGCTTCTCCCCGGTATCCGCTGTGAAGAATGGAAATCTCCTCCGTAGCATCGGCTACATGGAGGATTCTGCCGTCCGTATAGCCAAGCTGTTCATGGATACGTCTTCTATACTGCAGTCCCGGTTTATTGCGGAATACACGTATCTGAGTGGAGGCAACCGATATGGTATTGTCTTCTCTTAGCTGAAGCCATGCAGTGCAGACACCGTCCTTATCCGTATGATGGATTTTTTTCAGCAAAGCTTCCAGCTTCTTCTCGTCTCCCGGCACAAAGGTTTCATCCGCATCCAGCAAGGCAATCCAGTCTCCCTCTGCTTTGCTGATTGCAAAATTCTTCGCAGCCGCAAAATCATCGATCCAGTCAAAATGATAGATTTTTGCCCCCATGGCCTCTGCCAGCTCCACAGTCCTGTCCGTACTGCCTGTGTCCACTACAATCTGTTCCCAGAGAATCCCTCTGCCCCAGCTTAAAGCCTTCTCAATATTGGCCTCCTCATTCTTTACAATCATACACTGTGATATTCTCATGCGCCGCTCCTCTCTTCAGGCTTTATAAAAAACAGAAAGCCATTTCTCAAGCTTTCTGCTCTCGAAATGGCTTTTGTCCATTCACTAATCAATATTTAGATATTCCTAAATACGGCCAGTCAATTAGCCTAACATACTCAGAACGCCCTGCGGTGAAGCATTTGCCTGGGTCAGCATGGACTGAGCTGCCTGCAGAAGGATATTATTCTTCGTGTAAGCAGTAATCTCTTCAGCCATATCAGTATCACGGATACGGCTCTCAGCAGCCTGGATGTTCTCGGATGTTACTTTCAGGTTGTTAACCGTATGCTCCAGACGGTTCTGTGCAGCACCAAGGTGAGCACGATATTTGGATACGGATGTAATAGCATCGTTAATGGTCTTAAGAAGGTTATCTTTAGCCTTCGTCTGATCAGTAATCTCGCTACTAATCTTAGTTGCGCTTGTCAGAAGACTTGCAGCATCCATATGGCTCATGTTAACGTTGATGGTCTCTGCGGAACTTGGTCCAATCTGGAAGGTCATGCCGCTTTCCTGAGTCTTCTTTAACGGCTTGATTCCGTTGAAGTCAGTATTATCAGCGATACGGGTAATCTCTTTCTCAAGTGCTGCTGCCTCTTCCTGGATATTAGCACGTGCTGTGGAGCTGTAGGTACCGTTTGCAGACTGGGTTGCCAGAGTAACAAGACGCTGAAGCATGGAATGAGTCTCTGTCAGAGCACCTTCAGCCGTCTGAATCAAACCGATAGCATCCTTTGCGTTGGTAGCTGCCTGGTTCAGACCGTTAATCTGAGAACGCATAGCCTCGGAAATAGCAAGACCTGCTGCGTCGTCGCCTGCACGGTTAACTCTGTAACCGGAGGACAGTTTCTCTAAGTTTTTGCTTAATCCGGACTGGTTAATGCCTAAGTTTCTGTAAGAGTTAATTGCCGCTATGTTGTGCTGAATTACCATAAAATTGCCTCCTTCATTTATAACTATCTTTCACAGGAACCTCCCTGTCCCTGAAGTTACCTTTTACACGGGCCCTTGTGTAGTAAGGAACTGTAATACGAATCTTTATTCGTTTTACTTTACACTTTAATTATCGTTGCTTTTTTCATATCCATAAGAGCTTTTTGGAAATTTTTTAATCTTTTTTTCAAAATGCGTTTCAGGCGGCAGGACCTTTTAA
>VSNE01000136.1 GCA_009774155.1 Lachnospiraceae bacterium | reverse complement strand
AACTCAGAGAGCGGAACAGCCGGCAGTTCGATGAAAGCGGAATAAAAAATCCGCTGTTTGATACAGGAATAGCTGCCTGATATCCATAGCGGCTGGAAAGGACGATATTTATGGGAGTGAATAAAGTACATAACCTGAATTATGGAAATACTTCCGCAAAACAGCCGCAGTCCCCGGGGGAAACACAGAATACTGGCATAGCTTTCAAAGAGCTGCTGAAGGGCAGAGCCAGTGAAAATCTTAATTTCTCAAAGCATGCGGCGAAGCGCCTGGATGAGAGAGGAATTCAGCTTGACAGCCGGCTGCTGGGTGATTTGGAGCAGGCGGTGGAGGAAGCGCGGAAAAAAGGCGCAAAAGACGTTGCCATTATTGGCAGCCAGGGCGTATTTATTGTAAATGTGCCAAACAATGTGGTAGTTACCACCATGTCTCAGGATGAGACGGGAAGAAAAATTTTTACTAATATTGACAGTGCTGTTCTGATGTAGGCAGGACCGCAAGGATGTCATAGCCGGAGCCTGAAGCGCGACGGCAGGAACAGCAGATAAGCAGAAAGGAAGATTAGAAAATGCTAAGAGCAATGGACTCGGCAGTCGCAGGACTGCGTGCACACCAGAATAAGCTGGATGTCATCGGCCACAATATTGCAAACGTAAATACCTTTGGATTTAAATCACAGAGCTACAGCTTCCAGGAAGCAATGTATCAGACTTCTTCCTCATCCACAAGAGGAAATGCCGGAGCGGCCGCGTCCGGAGGTACCAATGCGGCCCAGTATGGTTATGGTTCCCTTACAGGTTCCATTTCCACGGATATGGGTTCCAGCACGCCGACTTATGTGGGAGGGCTGAATGCCAGTATCAATGGAGAAGGTTTTTTTGTCACGAGCGCGGATCTGAAAACAGGCGTGAGTCCGACAAACCTGAAAGGAATAGGCGTTGATTTTACCCGTGTGGGCCAGTTCAATATTGACGGCAACGGCTATCTGGTTGACAGCAATGGTAATTTTGTCTATGGATACCGTCCTAACAATGTGCAGGATTACTCCCAGGGGCATTCAGCTAATCTTGAGGCATTGAAAATTCCGTCGGCAATCACAGGAGCAAACTTTGGCGGCAATCCTCTGGAGCTGAAGGATGTGAAAATCAACAGCCTTGGAGAGGTTACAGGTACCGATAAGGCTACAGGCCAGACGGTTTCTCTTGGAAAGGTAGCGGTTGCCACATTCCAGAACCCGGAAGGTCTTACCAAGACAGGACAGTTCTACTACAACGCGGAGCAGAATGACAATACAGGTACCTGCTCTGCCGCAGAACCGGGCGGAACCACCTCTACCTTGATGACAGGCTATATAGAGGCTTCCAATGTGGATCTGGCCAAGGAGTTTTCTGAGATGATTACCACCCAGAGAGGCTTCCAGGCAAACTCCAAAATTATCACGGTCAGCGATGAAATTCTGAATGACCTGATTAATATGAAACGTTAACTGACACTTTAATATATGTTGATTTTCTGACGGCTTCCTGCCTCCTTAAGAGGCAGGAAGTTATCAGAAAAATAGTGGAGAAGAGAAAACTATGATTAAACTAACTCGCTTGAATGGGGAAGTTATTTACTTAAACTATTTCCGGATCCAATGTATTGAACTGATTCCTGAGACAAAGATCCGGATGGCAAATGGGGATTATTATCTTGTAAAAGACAGTATCGATACGATTTTACAGCTTGTGTCAGAGGCTTTAAAAAGTTGTATTGATTTTGATAAAAAGATTGTATAAAATAGATAGGAAGCGATATACGCAGGAGGCATATTAGGGATGGATTTAACAACATTCTTGGGGATTGCTATTGGAGCTGCCTTGGTTGTAAACGGAATTGGTGTGAGTAAATTAGGGAATTTTTACGATGTTCCCAGTATTTTGATTGTAATAGGAGGCACCTTTGCGGCAATTATTGCAAGCTACCCCTTTTCAATATTAAAAGATATACCGAAGCATTTTATGGTATTGTTACGCGGAAAGCAGTATAATATACCGAAGCTTGTGGATCAGCTTGTGGATCTGGCCATGGTGGCGCGGCAGAACGGTCTGCTGGCCCTGGAAGAAAAGGCGGAAGAGATTAAGGACCCTTTTTTTAAACAGAGCGTCCTGATGATTGTGGATGCCACTGATCCGGAAAGCGTCCGGGAGATTCTGGATCGGGAGCTGGAGAATATGATGACCCGCCACGATCAGGGAGCCGGTTTGTATGAGAAGGGGTCGGCATACGCTCCTGCCTTCGGCATGATTGGTACGCTGGTCGGTCTGATTAATATGCTGAAGGGAATGGATTTAGGAGAGAGTACAGGAGCTTCCTCTCTGGGGCAGGATATGTCCGTTGCGCTGATTACGACCTTTTACGGAAGCGCCCTTTCAAATCTTTTTTTTCACCCGATTGCCAAAAAGCTCCGTATCCGTCAGGACGAGGAGGAGCTTTACTGCTCCACAATCGTAGAGGGAATTATTGCAATCCAGGCAGGGGAAAACCCGAAGTATCTGAGAGAGCATTTACTTGCTTCTCTTAAGCAGTCGCAGCAGAAGAAGCTTTTGTCCAAGGCGGCAAAGACAGAAGGCGCAAGCGCAGGAGGCGGAGAAGAGTAATGGCAAAGAAACCTAGAGCGTCGGGAGACGAAGGCGGAAACTGGATGGATACATATGGAGATATGGTTACTCTGCTGTTGTGTTTCTTTGTTATGCTTTATTCCATGTCCAGTCTGGATTCAAGAAAATGGGAGGTATTCGTCCGGAGTATTTTTCCTGCCAAGGAGGACCCGGACGAGGTCGTGGTGAACGGCACGATTGAGGAGGACGGAGAGGAGGACCCGGCGGGGACGCCGGAGATACCGGAGACAGAGGCTGTCGATATGGATACTCTGTACCTTACCATAGCCCAGATGATGAACGAGAAGGGGATTGAAGGCGTAACATTGTCCAGAGGCGAGGACTATACCTTTATTGTATTTCAGGATAAGACCTTTTTTGACGGGGACAGTTCTGTTCTTACAGAGCAGGGAGAGATGGTGCTTGATGTATTCGGTGAGGCGATAGCTCCCGCCGACGAAATGCTGGAGCAGGTGAACATTATGGCCCATACGGCGCAGGGACAGCCTGACAGACCGAATAACCCAAGGACAGACCGTATGCTGTCAGCTATGAGGGCCGCCGAGGTGTGCGTTTATATACAGACAAAGGATATTATAGAGCCGGGTAAGCTTGTCAATACCAGCTACGGACAGTTTCGGCCGATTGCTTCCAATGATACAAAAGAAGGAAGGGCAAAAAACCGCCGTGTGGAAATCCTGCTGATTGACGAAGGCGCGGATATAAGGTCTTTGAACGAATATTATGAAGAGTATACCAGCGGCGAAAATACGAATACCGTGATTACTGACGGGGCTCTGGGAGGAGATCATGACGGCTTTATAAACGTAGGTCCGGATGAGGAAAGTGTGTCAAGCATGGTGACTCCTTCAGGAGAGCCGGAAGAGATACCAGAATCTGAGACAATGGAAGCACCGGAAGAGATAAGGTCGGAATAATTGAGAAAAGGTGGCTTAAGCAATGGCAGATGTATTATCCCAAAGTCAGATAGACGCGCTTTTGAAGTCCATGCAGAACGGCGAACCTGAGAAAGAAACGAAGGTAGTTGAGCAAAAGGCGAAGACAGAAGCGGAGGAAACAAAATACAGCAGATATGATTTTTACAGTCCGAGGAAGTTTACCAAGGAAAAGATGAAGATTCTGACCAGCGTTTTTGAAAACTATGCCAGAATTCTTACCTCCCAGGTAAACGGTATCTTCCGTGTAATGACAGATATTACTGTTATGGAGGTTCAGGAGCGCAGATATTATGAATATGTAAACGCTTTTCATGAGAATGACTGTATGACCCTGATTGATGCAACTGTGCAGGGAAAGGGAAAAAACAATGTCCCTCTTATGATGTATGTGACTCCGGGACTGGTGATTACCCTGATTAACCATATGCTGGGCGGGGGCGATGAGATAGTCAAGGTGGAGCCTGAATATCGTTATTCTGATGTGGAGGTTGCTTTGTATCGAAGAGTGGTGGAGTATTTTTCTTCCGCTCTTAAGGATGGATTTTCTAATTATATCAATGTTGCTTTTGATGTGCAGAGAATTGAAGAAAATCCGAGTATGGTTCAGGAAATTGGGTTAGATGAAACGGTAGCGATTATTCATTTAAACGTAGACGTGTCAGGTTTGGCGGTAGAGAAAATCCGAATATGTATGCCGGGTACGCTTCTGGAATTTATCTTCCATGTGATTGACAGCCGTAAGCATATAGCCAGAGGCTTTTCCTATGAGGATAATAAGGAAATTATTATGGATAATATCCGTTATTCTCAGCTTCCTCTTACGGGACAGCTTGGAACGGTGGAACTGGAATTAAATGATATCTATCATCTGAAGGTAGGCGATGTCATAGATTTGAACAAGCCTAAGAACAGCAGCGTCAAGCTGTATGTGGGAAGACAGCCGTGGTTTATCGGCCAGATGGGGATATATAAGAAAAATATAGCAGTCCGTATCAGCGGAAGAACTTATGAGAGTCAGGAAGAGGATGGTACGGAAGGCGCAGCTTTGGAACAGGCTGATTCTAATGTACAGAATGAACAGGCTGCTATATAAGTCTGAGCAGATAATACATAGAGAATAAAGGAAAAAGAGAGGTAGTAAAAAATGGCAAAGATTATGTTGGTAGATGATGCGGCATTCATGCGGATGATGATTAAAAAAGCGCTTACCAAAAGCGGTTACAGTGATTTCGTGGAAGCCCAGGACGGCGCTGAAGCTGTGAAGAAATACGAGGAAGAGAAGCCGGATATGGTGATTATGGATATTACCATGCCGAATATGGACGGGCTTCAGGCTCTGAAGAAAATCAAAGAGGGAGATGCTTCTGCCAAGGTTGTTATGTGTACTGCCATGGGACAGGAGAGCATGGTAGTGGACGCGATTAAATCAGGAGCAAGGGATTTTATTGTAAAGCCTTTTAATGAGGAGAGAATTGTACAGACTGTTAACTCCGTTTTAGGAAATTAGGCGACAGGAGGATTGATATGGCATTTTTAAGCTCGTTTGATATCAGCGCTTCCGGTATGAGCGCTCAGCGTGTCCGCATGGATATTGCTGCGGAGAACGTTGCGAACATGGACACGACCAGAACAGAAGCGGGCGGTCCGTACCGCAGAAAAGATGTTGTTTTTGAAAGCTTTGGGGACAGTTCCTTCCGGTCAGCCCTCCAGAATGCGTCCAGAAAAGGCTATGGGCGCACAGGCGTTTATGCCGGAGTAAGGGGTGTCAGGGTTGCCAATATTATAGAGGATGACAGAGAACTGAAAAGGGTTTATAATCCTGAGCATCCGGATGCGGATGAAGAAGGATATGTAAATATGCCTAATGTGGATTTGTTGAAGGAAACTGCTGACAGTATGTCCGCAACCAGGTCCTATGAGGCAAATGTTACAGCCTTAAATGCAATGAAGCTGATGGCCCAGAAGGCATTGGAAATCGGAAAATAAAAGCATAAGGTAAAAGGAGATTAAAAAAAGATGGGTGCTAACAGCTTTAATGAAATGGAAATAGACGCCATTGGCGAGATTATGAATATAAGTCTTGGCGCATCGGCGACAGCGGTTTCCACCATGCTGGGCACGGCAGTAAATATTACAACGCCTATTGTCAAGGTTCTGGACAGAGCAGAATTTGAATTCAAGAAACTGGAACCGGCAGTGGGTGTGGAGATTGCCTATGTCAAAGGTCTGGAAGGCAAAAATATCATGATGTTCAGCCGCAATGATGTACGCATCATTGTGGGGATGCTGATGATGGAGGAGATACCGGAAGAGGAGTTTGAGCTGGATGAAATGAACCGGAGCGCAATCTGCGAGGTCATGAACCAGATGATGGGTTCCTCTGCCACAGCTTTATCTGAGTTTTTAGGCACAACTGTAGATATTTCAACACCGGTGTCTTTTGAAGTAGAGGATGAAGCCAGCTTTAAGGATAATTATTTTCCTGAGGGTGAAACGAGGGTTGTAGTCCGGTTTTCTCTGGAAATAGAGGGACAGCTTCAAAGTGAGTTTATGAATATTATGTCCACTGAGCTGGCAAAACGTCTTCTGGAGCCGTATGCGGATGTCTTTGGAGCAGCGGCTGATACGCCGGAACCGGAGCAGCCCGCGCCAGTACAGGCAGAACCAGAGCCCGCGCCGGAACCGCAGCCTGCTTCAGTACAGGCGGAACCGCAGCCCGCTCCAGTACAGGCGGAGCCACAGCCTGCGCCGGAACCGCAGCCTGTTCCAGTACAGCCCGCGCCGGTACAGCCCGCAGCGCAGCCGATACCTCAGCAGCCTGTTTATCAGACAGCGCCTGTACAGCCTGTTTACCAGGCGGCGCCGGACCCGATGATGCTTCAGCTTCTGAATCAGATGCAGCAGTCACAGATGCAGATGATGGAAATGATGAACAGCATGAAGGCCAAGGAGGCACAGCGCAGTTCGGAGCCGTCCCTGATACATCCTATGAATTCTCAGCGGCTTCAGGATGAAGGCGAGAGCGGTGTGGAGGAAAAGACAAATCAGGAGATGCTGATGAAGGTTCCTCTGGAGATATCCGTGGAAATCGGAAGGACAAAGAAGCTGGTAAAGGATATTTTGGAATTTACACAAGGCTCTCTGGTGGTGCTTGATAAAATGGCAGGGGAACAGGCTGACTTATATGTAAACGGACAGTGTATTGCCAAAGGAGATATCGTAGTTGTAGAGGACAATTTTGGTATACGAATTACAGAGATCGTCGCAAGAGACCTGATTCCGGAGATTTTATAGAAATGGGTGATGTTGTATCGCTGGCGGGCGTGCTTTTGACTGTCATATGTGTTCTGCTTATTGCTTACTACTGCAGCCGGTTTCTGGGAAAAAGCTGGGCAAGAAACTCTTCGGGCGGCGGTCTGAAGATAGTCGGGCAGCTTCAGGTAGGGGCTGACCGGCAGATTCTCCTGCTCAGGCTGGGAGAACGTAATTTTCTCATTGGAGTCAGCG
>VSNE01000135.1:4446-7158 GCA_009774155.1 Lachnospiraceae bacterium | reverse complement strand
GCCGGTTGGCGTAGAGCGGAGGGAATGTCAAAGAAACGGCTGTAATGGGAGATACCGCAATGGACGGGCTTTCGGACAGTGGTTCGATTCCCATCAGGTCCACTGAAAAAAGACCGCCATGCTTTCAATAATTTTGCTGAAAGCACGGCGGCCTTTTTATTTTTTGTAAAAGCGTTTTTATCTAATACAGGTTTCTTACTTTAAAGTCCTTCTCCGCTTCTCTGCGCATATCCTTTTTGGCAATATCCGCCCGTTTGTCATAAAGCTTCTTGCCTCTCGCCAGACCGACCTCTACTTTTACCAGGCTTCCCTTAAAATAAATTTTAAGAGGCACCAGTGTATAGCCTTTTTCCGCAATTCTCCCGGCAATCTTATGAATCTCCCACCGGTGCATCAGAAGCTTTTTCACACGCAGCGGATCTTTGTTAAAAATATTTCCTTTTTCATAAGGGCTGATATGCATTCCATAGATAAAAACCTCGCCTTTTTCAATACGGATAAAGGATTCCTTAATGCTGCATTTTCCCATGCGCATAGATTTCACCTCTGTTCCGTGAAGAGAAATTCCCGCCTCATAGGTATCCTCTATAAAATAATCATGATATGCCTTTTTATTGTTCGCAATCAGTTTCACACTCTCTTTTGCCATATTTTCCTCATTCTTCCCTTGCTTCCACCAGCTCAAAATCAATTGTCCGGGTCGTCTTATCCGCTCCTGCCACCCGGATTCTTACGGTTTCTCCCAGCTTATAGGTCTTTCCGGTATGAACTCCCACTATCTCATATGCACTTTCATTATACTCAAAATAATCCTCCTGTAAAGAGGTGATATGCACCAAACCTTCGACGGTATTCGGCAGCTCCACATAAATCCCCCATGCGCTTACTCCTGAGATAACACCGTCAAACTCTTCCTGCAGATGTCCGCTCATATACTCTACTTTTTTAAGCTTGAGCGTTTCCCGTTCCGCCTCGTCCGCTTTCCTTTCCCGTTCACTGGACTGCTTTGCCACATCACCCAAAATCCTCTGATAGTCCTCAAGCTTCTCCCCGCTCATTCTTCCCCTCAGTGTATCTTTAATAATCCGGTGAATCTGAAGATCCGGATACCGGCGGATGGGAGATGTAAAGTGACAGTAATATTTTGCCGCCAGGCCAAAATGCCCGGTACATTCCGCCGTATACTTTGCCTGCTTCATAGACCGAAGGGTCAGCCGGCTGATAAGCGCTTCCTCAGGCGTACCGTCCAGCTTTTCCAAAAGCTTCTGAAGCTCCTTTGGATGAACTTCATCAGCCTTGAACCGGATCGTATATCCAAAATTGTTAATAAAAGTGGAGAGCTTCCGCATCCGATCCGGATCTGGATTATCATGTGTCCGGTAGACAAACGGGATCTCCTGCCAGAAATAATCTTCTGCCACCGTCTCGTTGGCAATCAGCATAAAATCTTCAATAAGCTTTGTGGCTGTATTCCGATCATACGGTTTTATCTCCACCGGATGTCCCTGCTCATCCAGGATTATCTTTGTTTCCGGAAAATCAAAGTCAATAGAGCCGCGCTTTTTTCTCCTTTTCCTCAAAACAGAGGCCAGCTTTTGCATTTCCCGGAACATGGGAACAAGCTCTTCATATTCCGCAATTTCTTCTGGATCATCTTCCTCCAGAATCTTTTTTACACTGGCGTAGGTCATCCGGCGATCCACATGAATGACCGTTTCCGCAATCACATGGTCTATGACTGCGCCCCGCGGACTCACAGTCATAATGCAGCTCAAAGCCAGACGATCCTGCCCTGCGTTCAGGGAACAGATGCCGTTGGACAATCTTCTTGGCAGCATGGGAATCACCCGATCTACAAGGTAGACAGAGGTTCCCCGTTTGAACGCCTCCCGATCCATGGCGCTTCTCTCCTGCACATAGTTCGCCACATCCGCAATGTGTACGCCCAGCACATAATTTTCTCCCTCTCTGACAAGGGAAACCGCGTCATCCAGATCCTTTGCATCCTCGCCGTCAATGGTCACCATCTGTACGCTCCGCAGATCCATCCGGCCCTGCATGTCCCCTTCGCTGATCCGATCCGGCGTGCGTTCTGCCTGTTTCATAACCTTTTCCGGAAATTCTGTCGGCAAATCATAGCTCTTCACAATGGACAGTACATCAACTCCCGGATCGCTGATATGTCCCAGAATCTGGGTGATCCTTCCCTCCGGATTTCTCTGCTCCGTTCCGTAATCTGTCAGAAGCGCCACTACCTTGTGACCGTTCATGGCGCCTCCTGAATGCTCCTTCGGAATAAAAATATCCCTTGTATACCGATCGTTATCGGGAATTACAAATCCGAAGCTTTTGCTCTCCTGATAGACGCCTACAATCTGGGTCGTCCCTCTTGTCAGAATCCGCGTCACCGCGCCTTCCGGGCGTTTCCCGCTCTGTTCCGGCTTTAAAAGCACCTGAACCACATCCTGATGCATTGCGCCGTGGATATTATCTTCACTGATAAAGATATCCTCCTCCATCCCCTCCGCTGCCACAAAGCCAAAGCCCCTGGCATGGACAGTCAATACGCCTGTCAGAAATTTCCCCTTGCTTTTACTATATTTTCCTTTCTGGGAAACCTCTATCTTTCCCTCCAGCAAAAGCGCATCCAGCACTTCCTGAAGCTCTGCGCGCTGTTCCTTGGGAATCTCCATAAAAATCGCCAGCTCCTTA
>VSNE01000135.1:0-4436 GCA_009774155.1 Lachnospiraceae bacterium | reverse complement strand
TTTCATAGGAACGTAAAAATCACTGTTTATAAGCTCGCATATTGTCTTTTTTCTTTTCTTTAACTGTTCCGCAGTCACCTAATCACCTCTCTTCAAATATGCTGTCCTTTTTCCTGAATCACAAAGAAAAAGCACTCCTGCCTATTACAAGAGTGCCCAAAACCCTGGCTGATTAAAATCCCAGATTTAAAATTACCGCAAGTACAAAGAACGCGACTGCCAGAGCAATCGTCCCCTTCACAAGATTTCCTTCCATAGAACGTCCTTTATTCTTGCCCCAGTAACTCTCTGCGCCTGCAATCGCGCCGAGTCCTGCGGATTTACCCTCTTGAAGCAGTACTAATACAATCGATACGATACATACCAAAACGAAAATAACGGTAAGAATTGTTCTTAAAATTCCCATATTCACACCTCCTATATGTCAAACAGGTATATTTTAGCATAGAAACCCGGCGGTTTCAAGCCATATTTGACTTGAGTTTTTGCAAAATGTAGTTTTTGAGGGTCAAACGGCTCCCGGCGGAGGTCAAAAACCCCGCACCAGGCTGACGTGGCAGCAGGCTTGCAGCGCAGCAGAGCCGCGGGGTATTTGACTCCCGCGGCATTCGTCAAATGGATGCTTCTCATCCGCTTGACTCATTGCCCGCGGAGATAAAATACAGACAGCGTATAGCTTCAGGCAGACATCCTCAGATGTCCGCATCCGAAGGCATACGCTGCCTGCAGGACCGCTGTTTACAGCACTTTTCCCAGAAAGCTTTTCAGCCTCTCATTTTTCGGATTCGTAAAGAACTCCTCAGGATTATTCTGCTCTATCAGAATCCCTTCATCCAGAAATACGACCTGATCAGCCACCTCTTTTGCAAATCCCATTTCGTGAGTTACCACTGCCATAGTCATATCCTCTCTTGCCAGATCCTTCATAACCTGAAGCACCTCTCCTACCATCTCCGGATCCAGCGCGGAGGTCGGCTCGTCAAAAAGCATCACCTCCGGCTGCATACACAAAGCGCGCACAATGGCAATACGCTGCTTTTGTCCTCCGGATAACTGACTTGGATACGCGTGCGCCCGATCCGCAAGACCCACGCGGGCCAAAAGCTCCATCGCATAGCGCTCCGCCTCTTCCCTGGACTTTTTCAGAAGCTTTTCCGGACCAATCGTCATATTTTTCAGAATATCCATATGCGGGAACAGATTAAAATGCTGAAATACCATTCCCATACTCTGACGGTGCAGGTTAATATCCACCTTTCTGTCCGTAATATCCACGCCTCTGAAATAAATATGTCCTCCGGTCGGAACCTCCAGAAGATTCAGGCAGCGCAGAAAGGTGCTTTTGCCGGAACCGGAGGGGCCGATAATCACAACCACTTCACCTCTGTGGATCTCCAGGTTAATTCCTTTTAATACTTCCTTGCCGGAAAAGCTCTTGCGGACATCCTCGGCACGGATCAATACTTTATCGTTCACTCTGATTCAGCCTCCTTTCCAACAATGATACCAGCTTGGTAAAGACAAGAACCAGAGTCAGGTAAATCAGTGCCACGCCAATCAGAGGCATAAAAGCATCATAAGTACGGCTTCTTATAATATCACCGCCCTTTGTCAGATCCTGCAGGGCGATATATCCGGATATGGATGTCTCTTTCAGGAGCACAATAAACTCATTGCCAAGCGCCGGAAGCACATTTTTAAACGCCTGCGGCAGAATAATATACCACATAGTCTGTGCATAGCCAAAGCCGATGCTTCTGCCTGCCTCAAGCTGTCCGATGTCGATGGACATAATACCCGCACGGCAGATTTCCGCCACATATGCGCCGGAATTCACTCCGAACGCGAGCACTGCCACAAGCACCTTGCTGATATTGACGGAACCAAAAATAACAAAGTAGGTAATCAGCAGCTGTACAACCGCAGGCGTACCCCGTATCACGGTCAGGTAAATCTGGCATAAAAAATTCAAAACCCTGAACTTACCTGTGCGGTCATGGGTGGAGCGGATAATCGCAACGATAAATCCAAGCAGAATCCCCAGAAGCGTTGCAAAAAACGTCACCTCCAGAGTAATTTTCAGTCCGTCCCACATGTACAGCCAGCGGTTCTCCTGAATAAAATTTTGATAAAAGCGTTCCTGAAAGTTTCCCATAAATTATCCTTTGCTTACTAAAAATATCAAATTATTCTGCGGTAATATATTTATCAATAATTCCCTGAATCGTTCCGTCAGCAGTCAACTCATCCAGAGCTGTATTGATTTTTTCAAGAAGCTCTTCATTATCCTTTGCCAGGGCAATCGCATATGCTTCGGTAACAAACTCTTCCTCCAGAATTTTTAATCCTTCTGCTTTGGATACAAACTGTTTTGCCGGCTCATTATCAATAATAACAGCGTCAATCTTGCCGGTAGTCAGCGCCTGAACCGCATCCATTCCTTTGTTGTACTGCTCAATGCTGACGTTCTCGATATCAGATGCGAAAATATCGCCGGTGGTGCCGAGCTGGACGCCGATGGTTTTTCCGGACAGATCATCCTTTCCGGCAATCTCACTGCCTTCCTGGACAATAATTACCTGAGTAGCCGTTGTATAAGGTTTTGTAAATCTTACATTGGCCAGACGGTCCTCGGTCACAGTCATACCTGCCACCCCGATATCTGCTTTCCCGGAATTAACGGCCGGAATAATAGAGTCGAACTCCATATCCTCAACCTTCAGTTCCATGCCAAGCTTCTGCGCAACCGCATTTGCCATCTCTACGTCAATACCGACAATCTGATCTCCTTCATAATACTCATACGGCTCAAAATAAGCATTGGTAGCCATTATCAGCGTACCGCCTGCGCTCTCCTCTGATGCTTCCTTCTCCTCCTCTGCCTCGGCGGGAGCCTCCTCTTCAGTCTCCTCCTCCAAAGCTTCGGTTTCCGCAGGCGCTTCTGCCGCCGTTTCCTTGCTTGAGCACCCTGCCATCACAGCCGCCGTCATAGCCGCACATAACATAATTCCAACAACTTTCTTTTTCATAATAATTCTCCTCTATTTTTCTTAATTGCCGGACTGCCCGGCGGTTCACAGAGAACCTACTGACATATTATAAAGCAAACTGCCGTGATTGCAAGCTTTTTTTCGTTTTTTTCTGTATATTTGTGCATTTTTCATGAATAAATTTTCATATAATCAGCTTATCTGATATTCCCGGTACGCTTCTTTGTCCAGATTCTTCCAGATAAATTTCCCGTCCTCGCAAATCATATAGCTATGGGCGCTTCCTTCCTTCGGGATGGAAACAGACCCCGGATTCATATATACATAATCCTCATGCTCCCGGCATGCCGGAACATGAGTATGCCCATGCAGCAGGATATCCCCCTTTTTCAGCATTGGGAGATTTTTTTCATTAAATACATGTCCATGGGTCAGGAAAATCATATGTCCCTTTTCATACCAGAATCCATACTCGGCCAGAATCGGAAATTCCAGCACCATTTGATCCACCTCTGTGTCACAGTTGCCCCGGACGCTGATCAGTTCTTCTCTGCGGGCGTTCAGCATGGCAATAACCTCCTTGGGCGCGTATTCCCGCGGAAGATCGTTGCGGGGCCCGTGATACAAAATATCTCCCAGCAAAATCAGCTTCTCTGCCCTTTCCTTTTCATAAGCTTCCAGTAATTTTCTGCAAAAATATGCAGAACCATGAATATCAGATGCGATCAGCAGCTTCATATAATTCCTCCATTTGCGCAATATTTCTACGTAGCTTCTCCTCCTGGTCCCTTTGCTCCAAAAGCTTGGAAAGCTCCGGCCTTGTAAATCCTACGTTCCGGAAATCCCCATGATTTTTAATTCCATGAAGCCAGTCCGAAAGCTCCAGATCTTCTCCGAAAACGTCCAGAAGAAAGTCTGTGATGCGGTTCAGAAAATCCAGCAGCTCCGCCTGGCTGTTCCCAAGCCTTTCCGATTCCTCCTGCAGCCCGGCTGACGGCACATAGTCCTCTGCCGCCCCGCTGCATTCGGACAGCTCCTTCAATATCGCCGGGCGGCTGATTCCGAAAAGAAGATTTTTAAGCCATTCATCCACTCCGCGCTCTATACGCTCCTCCCATGGCTTCAGAAGACCGTTTTCTTTTTTTACCCGGACAGCGTGAGCGCGTCTTTCCAGAAAGCCCTCCGGATTCTCCGAATGCGTTTGTCTCATATAAGAAACAAGCTGATCGAGGACTTCCTTTTTCCGCTCACAGAATTTTTTTAAGGTTCCGTATGCGCTCATCCGCCCGGACGCTGCCGCAAGTATATGCCGGACAAACATGCACCGCACATCCCCCGGCGCAGACATCAGGCGGAGCTTAAGCTCTCCCTGGGCCTCCTCAGACAGCCTTCCTTCCGCCACCTCGGGAATCTGATAGATTCCAACATAGGTTATGTAAAGCTGAA
>VSNE01000134.1 GCA_009774155.1 Lachnospiraceae bacterium | reverse complement strand
CAGATTAGGTATCTGCAAAATGTAATTCTTGAAGGTCAAAAGACTCCCTGCAGCGGAACTCTTTGACCTTCATAATAAAAAATGCGGAAACTCAAGATTGACAGTTATTGTGCCCTTTGATAGACTGAATAAATTAGGGAAAACACGAGATTCTTGGAGGAAAAGAAAGATGCAGTATCGAAGTGACCGAAAAGGAACAGAGCTTTCTATGCTGGGGTATGGATGTCTGCGTTTCACGAAAAAGAATGGTAAGATTGATCTCTGCAAAGCAGAAGAGGAGATTATGGAGGCAGTACGCGGCGGTGTCAATTATTTTGACACCGCTTATGTCTATCCGGGCAGTGAGGCGGCGCTTGGGGAGATCCTGAAGAGAAACAACTGCAGAAAGCAGGTGTATATTGCGACAAAGCTTCCTCATTATCTGATAAAATCCCGTGCAGGACTGGAGAAATGCTTTCAGGAACAGCTGAGAAGGCTCCGGACAGATTATGTGGATTATTATCTGATGCATATGCTGAATGATGCGGATACCTGGGAGATATTGAAGCAGAAGGGAGTCGGGGACTGGATAGAGGAAAAGCTTGGCCTTGGACAAATCCGTCATATCGGATTTTCCTATCATGGAAACTCGGAGAATTTCAAGACCCTTCTGGATGCCTACGACTGGGATTTCTGTCAGATACAGTATAACTACATGGATGAGTATACCCAGGCCGGGAGGGCGGGACTTGAATATGCAGAGCAGAAAGGCGTGCCGGTGATCATCATGGAACCGCTCCGGGGAGGGAAGCTTGTAGAGCTTCTGCCGGAGGGGGCAAAAAAATATTTGCACAGGCAGAACCGGAACGTTCTCCGGCTGAGTGGGCGTTTCGCTGGCTCTGGGATCAGACCGGGGTGACAGTGGTATTGTCCGGTATGAATTCTCTGGAAATGGTCCGGGAGAATATAAGGGCTGCGTCGGAGGCTAAAGCCGGCGAGCTGACAAAGACAGATATGGAGCTGTTCAGAAGGGTAAAGGAGGAGATTAACAAAAGGCTTAAGGTTGGATGCACGGCCTGCGGATATTGTATGCCCTGTCCCCAGGGAATTGATATTCCGGGAACCTTCCGGTGCTATAATGAAATGTATATAGAAAGGCCGGGGGCAGGCCGAAAGGAGTATTTGATGACGACTGCTTTCCGGAAAAACCAGAATCCGGCCTCCAAATGTATCCGGTGCGGAAAATGCGAAAGGCACTGTCCGCAGAAAATTGAAATCAGAAAGGAATTAGAGAGGGCTTCATCGGAGCTGGAGAATGTGCGGTACAAGGCGGCGTCCTGGCTGGTAAAGGTTTTTAAAATCTGGAGATAGTCATTGACAGGCAGCGGAAATTAAAGGAAAATAAGAAGTAAAGAAGGAAAAAGGAGGTATTTATAATGTCAACACCCCATAATGAAGCTGAAAAAGGGCAGATTGCAAAATGTGTGCTGATGCCGGGCGATCCGCTCCGCGCCAAATATGTGGCAGAGAATTTCCTGGAGGATGCAAAGCTTGTGAACACAGTCCGCAATGTATATGCATATACCGGAAAGTATAAAGGAAGACCGGTCAGCGTCATGGCAAGCGGCATGGGAATGCCGTCTATCGGAATTTATTCCTATGAGCTTTATAAATTTTATGATGTGGACAGCATCATTCGCATTGGTTCTGCAGGAGCCTATGATAAGGAGCTGAAGCTTTATGATCTGGTGCTGGCTGACAGTGTTTTCAGTCATTCTTCCTATGCAATCTGTCAGAGCGGGGACACCTCCGAGATTCAGTATCCGGATACCCATCTGAATGAAAAGCTTTTGAGGGCAGGAAGAGATTTGGATATTCCGATCACGCTGGGAAGAATCCATTCCGGCGATGTTTTTTACTATGAGGCAGGACAGCCGGGCATTGAATTTTACTGTGCCCAAAAAAAATGTCTCTGTGTGGAGATGGAGAGCTTTGCCCTGTTCCACAATGCAAAGGTGCTGGGTAAAAAGGCGGCCTGTCTTCTGACCATTTCCGATTCCCTGGTTACTCATAAAGCGACTACGGCAAAGGAGCGCCAGAATGCATTTACGAATATGATGAAAGTGGCGCTGGAGGCGGCAACAGCGAATGAATAAGAACAACATTACGTTAATCGGCATGCCGGGGGCCGGCAAGAGCAGCGTAGGAGTTGTTTTGGCAAAGGTGCTGGGATATCGTTTTCTGGACTCGGATTTAGAGATTCAGGAGCAGACAGGAAAGCTTTTGTATGAACTGATTCACGACTATGGCGACGACGGTTTTCTGGAGATTGAAAACCGGATTAACGCGGGGCTTCAGGCGGAGCGTTCCGTAATTGCCACCGGAGGCAGCGCGGTTTACGGAAAGGAGGCTATGGAGCATTTTCGGGAGATTTCAAAGGTTGTCTATCTGAGGCTTCCGTATGAAAAGCTGGAGACCCGGCTGGGAGATCTTCACAGGCGGGGAGTGGTGTTGAAGCCGGGACAGACTCTGCGGGATCTGCTGAAGGTCCGCAGCCCGCTGTATGAAAAATATGCCCATATAATCGTAGATGAAGGAGAACTGGATATATGCGGAATCGTGGGGGAAATTACATCTGCATTAAAAAGTGCCGAATAAGCTTCCGGCCGTCTGCGGTATCCGTCTGATGGAATGCAGGACCCATCCGTTCGGGGTGCCATTGTACGCCGAGGATGGGTTTTGCTGTGTGCTCCAAAGCTTCAATGACGCCGTCAGGAGCCTTCTGCGTGACAGTAAGGCCGTTTCCAATCCGTCCGCAGCCCTGATGATGGGCGCTGTTGACGCGGCAGGCGCTGCCATAGAGCTTATACAGGAGGGAACCGGGAGCAGTGTGCGCCGGATGCGTTTGATCCTTCCCGTTATATTGATGGAGAAGACAGGTGGAAAGATTCTGGATGATGTCTCCGCCGAAATAGACATTTATAATCTGAATTCCTCTGCAGATGCCCAGAACCGGTTTCCCGGTCCGGACAAAGTGATCCAGCAGAGAAAACTGTGCATTATCCAGCGCCGGGTCCACGTCCCTTGAGCCTTGATTGGACTGTCCGAACCGGGACGGGTGAATATCCCCGCCGCCCGGGAGGATCAGCTTATCGTAGTCGGAAGGATCGGAAGGAGCAAGGCCGGTATAAAAGGATACAGGAAAACAGGCCAGGGGTCTTTCATAATTCTGTGTGTTTTGGGGAATACCTGCAATTAAAATTTTCATACGCTTACCATAAACGGCAGGAATTTGCTTTAGCATATGCCAAGAAAGGCTTTTTGTGCCATGGAAAAGCGGCGCGGCATATTACTACTGAAAGAGCAGGAGCTTAAACGGGAGACATGGAATGGAAATAGAGAAAAAATATATGGATTTGGCAAAGGAGCTGCACCGGAATTTTCCGGTGGCGGACGCTCATCTGGATTTGGCGGGGGAGCTTTTGTTCCGGGTGCAGAACAAGGAGAGAGATCCGCTCCGGGATCATTATCTCGAAAATTTAAGGGCAGGAGGGCTGAATCTGGTTGTTTCTTCAGTTTACCTAAGAGACGAAGAGCTTCCGGAGGCAGGACTGCGCGGAGCTCTGGATCAGATCTGCGTGCTTCTGGAGGAAATTGACAAAAATCAGGAATTTGAACTGATCCGGACAGCAGAGGATATGGAGAGGGTGATCCGAGAGGATCGGATTGGGATATTGATCTGCATGGAGGGACTGGACTGCATCGGCAGGGACTTAAGGCTGCTCCGCATTTTATGGGAGCTGGGCGTCCGCGGCGCATCCTTGACGTGGAGCCGGAGAAATGCCCTGGCAAACGGCTGCTGTAAGGCCGGACAGAGGATACAGATACATGGAGGACTGTCGCCGGATGGTTTTCTGGCAGTAAAGGAGATGGAACGGCTGGGTATGTTCCTGGATATCAGCCATCTGAATGACGACGGCTTTGAGGATGTATGCCGGACAGCAAAAAAGCCTTTTGCGGCAACACATTCCAACAGCCGGTCCGTCTTTTTCAACTATCGGAATCTAAGCGATGAGCAGATGGAGAAGCTGGCCGCCCGGGAAGGCATGATGGGGCTGAATGGCTGTGACTGCATCGCAGGCTGTACAGAAGGAGGAGATCCTCTGGAGCTGCTGTGCCGGCATGTGGAATATGAAGCATCTGTCATGGGGATTGATCGGATTGGCTACGGCTTTGACTTCTGCGATTCCTATGGGGAGGCAGAGCCAAGGTTCCGCTTTTCTGTGAGCCATGGGGACTGTCTGGGGAATCACAGCCATATTCAGGAGCTGACGGCGGCGCTTCTGCAGCGGGGGATGCCGAAGGAGAATGCAAAGAAGCTGATTGGCGGAAACTGGGTAAAGTATTTTAAAAGAATGCTTCCGAAATAAATACAGCGTAAAAGAAATGTATCGGGAAGAAATGCAGGAAGGAAAAGGAGAAAAAGAGATGCAGGTTTATGACGAACTGGTTGCCAGGGGTCTGATTGCCCAGGTGACAGATGAAGACGAAATCAGGGATATGGTAAATAATGGTAAGGCAGTCTTTTATATTGGATTTGATCCTACGGCTGACAGCCTTCATGTAGGGCATTTTATGGCGCTTTGCCTGATGAAGCGTCTGCAGATGGCGGGCAACAAGCCGATTGCGCTGATTGGAGGCGGAACCGCCATGATTGGAGATCCGTCAGGAAGGTCGGATATGAGGCAGATGATGACAGCGGAAATGATTCAGCATAACTGTGACTGCTTTAAAAAACAAATGAGTAAATTTATTGATTTTTCTGAGGGCAGGGCTGTGATGGTGAACAATGCGGACTGGCTGATGCCTCTTAATTATATTGAAATGCTCCGTGACGTGGGGGCTCATTTCAGCGTGAACCGCATGCTGACTGCTGAATGCTATAAAAAACGCATGGAAAAAGGACTGAGCTTCCTGGAGTTCAACTATATGATTATGCAGAGCTATGATTTTCTGCAGCTCTATGAAAAGTACGGCTGCAACATGCAGTTCGGCGGGGATGATCAATGGTCCAATATGCTGGGCGGAACCGAGCTGATCCGCAGGAAGCTCGGAAAGGATGCCCATGCCATGACAATTACACTGCTTCTGAACTCCGAGGGAAACAAGATGGGAAAGACCGCTAAGGGCGCGGTATGGCTGGACCCGGAGAAAACGACACCGTATGAGTTTTACCAGTACTGGAGAAATATCGACGACGCAGATGTTCTGAAATGTCTGCGTATGCTGACCTTCCTTCCGCTGGAGCAGATTGACGCTATGGATAAATGGGAAGGGAGTCAGTTAAATGAGGCAAAAGAGATTCTGGCTTATGAGCTGACTAAGCTGGTTCACAGCGAGGAAGAGGCAGGGAAGGCACAGAACAGCGCCCGCGCTTTGTTCGGCTCCGGCAGCGCGGAGGATATGCCGACTTCGGAGCTTTCCATGGATGATTTCCGTGACGGCAGGGTGGATATTCTGACCATTGTACACAAGTCCGGTCTCTGCGCGTCCCGTTCGGAGGCGAGAAGAAACGTGCAGCAGGGCGGTGTAACTGTGGACGGAGAGCGGGTTACGGATATTGCAGCCTCCTATACGCCGGAGCAGCTTCAGACAGGGTTGGTTGTAAAACGCGGGAAAAAGAGCTTTAAAAGAGTTATTATAAAGTCAAAAACCCCGCAGCAGGCTGACGGGGCATCAAACTTGTAGCGCAGCAGAGCTGCGGGGTATTTCACCCTCGCGGCATCCGTCAAATGGATGCTTTGCATCCGCTTGACTCATTGCTCACAGGAATAAAGGCATTAAGATCAGGAGAAAAAAGCATGGGACCTTCCGGCAGGCGCCCATGCTTTTTTCGATCACGATGAATGTTTTGTCTGTCTATCTCTCTAAGGGATAGAAAACAGAACGGTTGTCCAGAGAAACTACAATGCAGAGGGGTTCCGTTCCCTGAGCCAGTTCCGTCGGTATCTGGAAAATTAGTTCCCCGTCCCTGGATTCTCCCGGCTCCAGCGAAGTGTTGCTCAGGCACCGGCTGTCATTCAGCGCATTGACGCTTTCATAATAGTTTTCACGATCCGCGTCGGAAATCTGTACAATCGGGTCTTGATCCGTATAGTAGACGGTGGGAAGGAAGGTGTCGCTTTCCGTTCCGCAGTTGGCGATAGTAAATTCACCTCTGACAATCTGCATGCCGTCGTCCGCGGTAAAACGAAACATACCGGAATCAAAGGTTTGACTGATTTTGCAGGAGTGATAGGTGATTTCCCAATTTCCCAGGATAATGGATTCTCCTGCCTGAAGCTCTGATTTTCCTGCCGTATGATCCATCAGATACGCGTAGGAATCCGGCTCGTTGACATGATGATAAATATAACTCAGGATATCTGAGGCTGTCAGCTCAGGATATTCCGCGGACTCTTCGGATAAATCCTCAAAAATAGAAGAGGATGGATGTTCCATCACATTTCCCAGATGGCGCAGCAATGTGCCGGTTCCTGATTCATACAGATCCACAGACGTGCTGGAGGAAACCTGCTGGATTTTGGACTCCTTTCCGGACATATCTGTATAGAAGTCTCCGTATTCATAGGACGGGGTCAGAACGAGATAATAATCGGTCTCTGCCAGAGACTGAGGATATTCCTCGTCCGGAAGGCTCAGCATAAAGTCTCCCAGGAGACGTAAAGGAGCAGGAGAATCCTTGAATTCCTCTGTATGAGGGTTCTGGTAAAAGGCGGCGATCTTTTTGCCCTCTGTCTCAATTGTTTCGGGAAGGGAAGCTTCGTCCGGTTCCTTTAGGCTGAGGCTGTCCGCTACTGTAACCGTCAGATTTGTGGAATAATAGTTTTCATTAGTCAGCTCTGAGGCTTCCTGAAATTCCTCTGTTCCAAATTCTGCTTCCAGCATCGGGAGCATGGAGCCGCGCAGGCAGCTAATATACGCGATTGCCTCATCTGCAGTATCTGTCTGTATAAGATCCGGTTCCGTGTAGCTGTATAAATAAGTCCTTTTCCAGTCATCGAGACTCCAGTCCTTGAAATATTCGGTTTTTTCCAGCTCCGGGACAGCGGCGGCGGTTTTTGCAGGATTCTCCCGGATATATTTTCCGACAGCCTCCTTAAGCTTTTCCGCATAGCTGCTGTCAGCAGG
>VSNE01000133.1 GCA_009774155.1 Lachnospiraceae bacterium | reverse complement strand
AATCGAGTAGGAGGCGGTGACTAGCCGCCGTCCTCTCACACCACCGTGCATACCGTTCGGTACACGGCGGTTTCAATAGTTGACGTGCATAGACTGATAGGCTATGGATAAGTCATAAAATCCCCAGTTTATCAGTCTTTCTTTTGTTAATGCTCTTTGCACCACACCACTGTGTGCCATACGCCAGTACGACTTCCGGCTATAGGCTCCTTCACAGGCTGCCCATTCGGGCAGTCCAAGTCCTATCAGTTTCCGTTTGCGCGTCTTTGGCAGTTTCCACTGTTTCCAGATGCACATGCGTATCCGGCAGTACAGCCATCCATTCAGTGATTCAATGTTGTTCTTCATGTCTGCTATGCTATAGTAGTTCAGCCATCCCCGCATATATATCTCTATGCGTTTCATAGCTTTCACAATGCTTCCGCACCTGCTCCGGGAAGTGAGCCTGCGAAGTTTATCCTTGGCTTTCTTCCACGACTTTGCATGGACACGGATGTAAATCCCCTTTCCGTTCTTCCCAAAACAAAAACCAAGGTACTTAAAATTTCGTATTGCAAACACGCTGACCGTACGGCTTTTCTCCCGGTTCACTTTCAGTTTCAGTGTCCCATCCAGATATTTCGTACTTGATTCCAACAGTCTTTCCGATGCTCTTTCACTTTTCGCTAACAACACGATATCGTCTGCATAGCGTATGCCCGGAACACCTCGTCTGCTGAATTCCTGGTCAAATTCATTGAGATAGATATTGGCAAGCAGGGGTGAGAGATTCCCTCCCTGTGGTGCTCCTTCTTCTGTCTCAACTACAACTCCGTTTTCCATCACTCCACTCTTCAGGTACCGCTTTATCATCTGGATTACTCTTTCGTCCTTTACATCCCTGCGCAGGATATTTATGAGTAATTCGTGGTTCAGTGTGTCAAAGTACTTCGACAGGTCTAGGACTACTGCCCTTTTATATCCCTGTTCCGCATACTCCTTTATCTTCTGAACCGCATCCTTTGCTCCCCGTCCCGGCCTGTAGCCATAGCTTCCTTCCGAGAATTTCGGTTCGTAGATTGGCATCAGCTGCTGCGCTATTGCCTGTTGGATGGTGCGGTCAATCACGGTAGGTATACCTAGCTTTCGTACTCCTCCGTCCGGCTTTGGAATCTCCACTCTTCTGACAGGAGACGGGGTATAGCGCCCTTTTCGGATTCTCTCTACCAGTTCGTGATTATGTTCCTTAAGCCATGGAAGCGCTTCGTCTACGGTCATCCCATCAATCCCCGGCGCTCCCTTGTTTGCCTTCACTCTCTTGTAAGCCCTGTTCAGGTTTTCCCTGTTCAGTATCTTACCTAAGATGTCCGGCTCTGCACTGTCCCTTTCCTTCCATATCCGGTTGAACGAACGGTGTGCTCTCACATACCCTTTACGTTCCGCGCTATCTCTTTGTGAGCAGCTGCTATTGTTTTCTACACCCATTGTCCGTTTCTCCTTTCCGGGTCGTACTTAAGACTCCTATTGATTCGGTCCTTCATGGAAAAAAAACTCCCACTACTATGACCTCTGCTGACTTCTGTGCGTTCAGCACCGCTTTGGGCGGTGGTTACCTCTTTCAAGGCGTGCCGCACAGACCTCCCCGGGTATCACACATTTCTTCCTCTCCATCCATCTGCCTCATTTATCATGCATGATTCCGTGTAGTTATCGGGCTTTGGCCTGTTTTGCAGCCTTACCCTCATGCATAACCTTATATGAGATTTCTGTTCGTCAGACCAGAGATTTGCCCGCGAGTTAGTATGTTCCTCACATCCGGCTTCCTTCAGATTCCACCTCACGGTGGACACCCTTGCCTTCGGCTATATCCTTCCCACTACCGGGCGGATTTGGGACTTTAACCCTTAAGAAACGTGCGCCGCCGGGCGCACCAAAAAAAGACATAGTCCTTTAGGACTATGTCTTTTTATGCCGTAATAAAATTACTCAGCAGAAATTGCACCATTCGGGCACTCTGCTTCACAGGTGCCGCACTCCAGGCAAGCATCTGCATCAATTACATATTTTCCATCCCCTTCAGAGATAGCCTCTGCCGGACAGACGTCTGCGCAGGAGCCGCAAGCGACACATTCATCAGAAATAACGTATGCCATGATACTAATCCTCCTTAAATATTTTCCGATACCTTATCAGGTTCTGCATCTATTTTAATATAAATACCTCCAATATACAAGTGGAAATTTACATCAAAAGCCACTATTCTGCCATACAGCCGCTTATCATTGTTCCGGGCTGCGCTCCATATCGCTGAATTTCGTAAGCTCCGGCATCCACAGAAGATTCACTGTTCCTATAGGCCCGTTGCGCTGCTTGGCGATAATAACCTCAGCCACCCGCTGCTGCGCCTCAGATAAATCCCGGTTATAATAACCTTCCCTGTACAGAAACATAACTACATCCGCATCCTGCTCAATCGCCCCGGATTCACGCAGGTCCGAAAGCATGGGTCTGTGATCCGGCCTTTGCTCCACCGCACGGCTTAACTGAGACAAAGCCACCACCGGGACATTCAGTTCACGGGCAAGCGCCTTAAGTCCCCGTGAAATATCCGAAATTTCCTGTTGCCTGGAGGCCGCGCTGCCGTTATTATCCCCGCTCATCAGCTGCAGATAATCAATAATTACAATCTGAATATCATGTTCTATCTTTAGCCTTCGGCATTTTGAACGCAGCAGAGACAGTGAGATACCCGGAGTGTCATCAATTATCAGCTTAGAATTCGCAATATTAGCAGAACCCTCCACCAGATTCATCCATTCCTCGTCTGTCAGACGTCCGGTACGAATTTTCTGCGCATCCACATGAGACTCCAGGGACAGCATACGATTTACCAACTGTTCTTTAGACATCTCCAGGCTGAAAACCGCAACGGCATGATTTCTCTTGAATGCCATATGCTGCGCCAGATTCAGCACAAACGCAGTCTTACCCATGGAGGGCCTGGCCGCTATCAGCACCAGATCTGAGGGCTGAAGCCCGGAAGTCTTATAGTCCAAATCCATAAAGCCCGTTTCCAGTCCGGTAACTCTCCCTCTGGCTCTGGAGGCTGCATCAATCTTCTTCATCACATTGATGACAACCTGGCGAATAGGAACAAATTCATTCCCGCCGCCCCTCTGCACCAAATCAAAAACCCGCTTCTCTGCCTCCGCCAGAGTATCCTCTAGCTTTTCAGATCCGGCATAACAGGTATTCGCAATCTCTTCGTTCAGGCGGATCAGACGTCTGGCAACAGATTTTTCCGACACAATTTCCGCATAATATTTTATATTCGCGGAGGTAAGCGTCTGATTCATCCACTGCAGAATATGTTCGAGCCCGCAAACCTCTTCCGGCATCCCCTTTTCCCGGAGACTGGCGTGAAGAATGACCGGCTCCACGGGCTTCCCTTCACTATATAGCTCCACCATCGTATTATAGACAATACCCAACTGCTTCTGGTAGAAATCTTCACCTGTAATGAGCTCCGAGGCAACCATAATCGCTTCATTATCTATAAGCATAGCGCCGATGACAGAGCTTTCCGCCTCGTCATCATGCGGCATCACACGTTTTATGACTGCTTCCTCCATCTTTTTCTCTCCCCGCTTTATGCCTCCTGTACAACTACCTTTAATTCCCCGGTCACCTGAGGATGAAGCTTAACCGGAACGATGGTTGTTCCCACCGCTCTAATCGGGTTAGGAAGAACCAGCTTCTTTTTATCAATTTCCAGATGAAACTGCTCCTTTGCCGCCTGCGCAATTTCCTTGGAAGAAACAGAACCGAAAAGCTTTCCTCCCTCTCCGGTCTTCAGCTTCAGCACTACCTGTACCTTCTCAAGATCCGCTGCAAATGCCTTGGCGTCCTCCAGCCTCTGAGCTGCCAGCTTATCCTCATGCGCCTTCTGAAGCTTAAGATCATTCAAATTTTTTGAAGTTGCTTCCAGCCCCAGCTTTTTCGCAAAAATATAATTCCTGGCATATCCGTCGCTGACCTCCACAAGCTGGCCTTTCTTCCCAAGATTCTTTACATCCTCCAGCAAAATTACTTTCATTACAATTCCCCTTCCTCAATCATCTTATCTAATGTCTCCCGAACAAGCTTCATAGCCTCTTCCAGAGAACACTCCAACTGCGCGCCGGCCACATTCAGATGACCGCCGCCGCCCATTTTTTCCATAATAATCTGCACATTCACTTCATCAATGGAGCGTGCGCTTACATAAATCCGTCCATTATACTCTGTCAGCACAATAGAGGCACGGACTCCGATAATATTCAGCAGCTCATTTGCCGCCTGCGCCCCCACAATCGTAGGACTCACCAGACCTTTGCCCGGGCAGACAGACAGCGCAAAGCCGTGATATACCTCCGCATGGCGGACAGCCTCCGCACGCGCTTTGTATTCTGACATATCATTGCGGAACATTTTCCGTACACGGGTCACATCCGCGCCGCAGCGCCTTAAAAATGCTGCCGCTTCAAATGTGCGGACTCCCGTTTTAGTTACAAAATTGTCTGTATCAATCATAATGCCGGCATAAATGCAGTCTGCTTCACCGCCCTTCAGCCGCACATTATCTGCAAAATACTGAAGAATTTCAGATACCATCTCACAGGCAGAGGAGGCATTCGGTTCTATATAAGAAAGCACTGCATGGCTGATAATTTCGCTGCCTCTTCTATGATGGTCAAATACAACTACCGTAGGCGTCATTGACAGAATATCTTCACATTCCGTATAGCTTGGACGATTCGTATCCACAACAATAACGGCTGTATTCCGATCCACGACCTCCCTTGCCTGACTGCTTTTGATGACAATATTCGGCTCCCCGCTGTTCAGCTCCTCAAATGCCTCCAGCATTGGACGCACAGAAGTACTTACCTCATTAACTACAATATATACCTTCTTATTCAGCGTCTTTACCGCACGGTAGATGCCTACTGCCGCGCCAAAGGCATCTGCGTCCGGAAGCTTATGCCCCATGACCACAACCTTGTCCTTGGCCTCCACAATCTCTCTGAACGCCTGCGCTTTCACTCTGGCTTTTACCCTTGTGTTTTTCTCCACCTGCTGAGTCTTCCCGCCGTAATACGTAATCTGATCCTTTGACTTCACAACCGCCTGGTCTCCGCCGCGGGCCAATGCCAGATCCATGGCGCTGCGGGCATATTCCATGCAATCCATATAAGACGCGCCCCCGGAACCAATGCTGATGCTCAAAGTAATTGCCATCTCATTGCCAATATTGACCGTTTTGATATCCTGCAGAAGATCGAATTTATTCTCCCGAATCTGAGTAAGCGCTTTTTCCTGCATTACAATAAAGAAACGATCCTTCTCCAGCTTCCGCACAATACCGTCATAAGCGTTAAAATATTTATTGATTTTTCTCTCAATCAGAGCTACCAGAAGAGAAGTCCGAACCTCCTCCACATTCTCCAGAGCTTCATCATAATTGTCGATATATACCAGCCCGGCTGCCATGCGCTGTTCCTGGTTTTCCCGGATATATCGGTTAATCTCTGTAATGTCGAACAGATACAGCGCAATCAGGCACTCCTCAAAATCCATTTCATTCAGAAGACCGCTGCTCTCCAATGCTTCCCCCATGGTGATCCGCTTCATCTCAACCCGAAAATCGGATTCCCCATATGTCAGCTCCAGAAATATACTGGGATCTTCTGTGCTGGGAAGCACATTCCGATTCAGTTCCGGAAATACAGCGCCGATAAAACGACTGTACGCCGCATTTTTTCCGGTAATCTCCGTAAACTTTTTATTCATCCAGATTATTTTCCCGTCCGACTCCAGTAAAGCGTAGGGAATTGAAAGCTCCTTCAGAAGATTTTTCTGAATCTGCCCATACTGAGTTGCAAAGGTCACCAGCTCCGTATAGGCGATAGGTTTATTATGGGCATACAAAATCCCTGCAATTATGGCATAAACCAGTACAAATACAGCCATAAGCAGTCCGGCATGGCTGGACATCAGATAGACTCCCACATTTGCGGCTATTAAGAGTGCAGTTAGATACAGCGGCCATCGCACATACATGCGGAGAGGACCTTTTAATTTCACATTCCTTTTCATTGCCTTTTTCCTTGTCAAATTCAACTTTGCAGTACGACAGGCACAACGCAGGCTTATTGCCTCCGGCTGCGCACCAATCCTTGCCTATGTGGACATTATATCATTATCCGCTTCCGCGAACAAGGTAAAAAAACGAGCACCGCCGAAGCGGTGCCCGAAAAGTTGTTCTTATTCTGCTGTATACGGCATAAGAGAAATATGTCTCGCTCTTTTAATTGCAACTGTAAGCGCTCTCTGATGCTTTGCACAGTTTCCGGTGATTCTTCTCGGAAGGATCTTGCCTCTCTCGGAAACATATCTTTTTAATTTATTGACATCTTTGTAATCAATCTCATTATTCTCTTTACCGCAGAATACGCAAACTTTCTTTCTTCTGCGTCCGCCTCTTCTCATCTTTGGAGCGTCGCCCTTTTCATTTTTGGTGTAAGCCATGATGGTTCCTCCTTTTCACATTCTTTTATCAAATCCGATTGTTAATTGAAAGGTAATTCTTCATCAATTCCATCCGGGATATTCATAAACCCATCGCCGGCCGCCCCCATAGGGCTTGGCGCAGGCGCGGCCTGATACCCGCCGCCCATACTGCGGTTTGCATCCGACGCAGCCTTGCTCTCTGCAAACTCCTGCTCTTCTACCACCACATCGGTCGTATAGACTTTGTTTCCGTCCCTGTTCGTATAGCTTCCTGTCTGAATACGTCCGCAGATTGTCACACGCATTCCCTGACGGAAATACTTCTCAATAAATTCCGCATTTCTTCCAAATGCAACACATCCGATAAAATCTGCAGTCTGCTCGCTGTCTCTTCTTGCAAATCTGCGATCTACCGCCAAGGTAAATCTCGCAACGGCTGTTGCTGTCTCACCGCTGGAGTAGCGAACCTCCGGGTCTCTGGTCAGACGTCCCATTAAAATTACTTTATTCATTAACAATCACCTCTTATAAGCTGTCTTTATGCTTCCTTACGAACGCACAGATAGCGGATGACATTATCCAGAATGCGCACGCGTTTCTCAACTTCGCCTGGGCAGGTTGCCGGTGCTTCAAACTGAATGAAGTATTAAAATCATTCTCTCATTATCAGGATTTCATATGCAAA
>VSNE01000132.1 GCA_009774155.1 Lachnospiraceae bacterium | reverse complement strand
CTCATTATCAATAAATTCCGGGGCGATGTGCGGATTCTGGAGCCGGGACTTAAGATGATTGAAGAAAAGACCGGGATTCCGGTGGTGGGCGTGGTGCCGATGGAGCGTCTGGATATCGACGACGAGGACAGCCTGTCGGACCGGCTGGAACAGACACAGAAAGGGAAGGGTCTGGATGTGGCGGTTATTCATCTCCCCCATATCTCGAATTTTACCGATTTTTCCGCCTTTGAACGGATGGACGGAGTTTCCCTCCGATATGTGCAAAAGCCCGGTATGCTGGGAGAACCGGATTTGATTCTGCTTCCGGGGACAAAAAATACGATGGATGATCTGCAGTGGATGCGGGAAAACGGACTGGAAGCGCTGATACTCCGTCAGGCAGAGAAAAAGACGCCGGTTATCGGCATCTGCGGGGGCTTTCAGCTTATGGGAAAGATAATGGAGGACCCGCACCATGTGGAGCATGGAGGAACCATGAGAGGCATGGGCCTTTTAAATACGAGAACCGTTTTCAGCAGGGCAAAGACGAGAACGCAGACGGACGGAGTCATGGAGCGCGGTATGGGCCTGTGGTCTGACTGGGAAGGCAGGAGGGTGACAGGATATGAGATTCATATGGGCTCCACGGAGAACCTGGGCGGATGTAAAGAGCTGATCCGGCTGTCCGACGGGCGGGTGGACGCCCTGAGCAATGAGGACGGAAGCGTACTGGGCAGTTATCTGCACGGTATTTTTGATACGGGCGGCTTTGCGGAAGCGATGGTCCGCAGGCTGATGTCAGAAAAAGGAATGGATTTCAAAGACTGGGGCTTTGATCTGGCGGCGCATAAGGAACGGGAGTATGACAGGCTTGCCGATCTGGTCAGAAATTCTTTTGATATGAAAAAAATATATGAGATTTTGGAGGCAGGAGTCTGATGCTGGACAAGCTTGAGATTGTAAAACCTATGGATATTGAGAAAAGAAGCATGGAAATTATTACGGACGAGCTGAACGGAAGAACGTGGCCGGAGCCTGAATTTTCCATTGTAAAACGCTGCATCCACACATCGGCGGATTTTGATTATGCGGATAATCTGTGTTTTTCCGAACATGCGGCTATGGCGGGTGTGGACGCCCTGCATAGAGGCGCGGTGATTGTGACGGATACGAGGATGGCATGGTCGGGTATCAACAAGACCAGACTATCCGAATATGGAGGAGAGGCTTACTGCTTTATGTCTGATGAGGATGTGGCAGAGGAAGCTAAAAGAAGGGAGTGCACCCGCGCGGCCGTCTGTATGGAACGGGGAGCGGCCCTTGACCGGGAGGTGATCTTTGCCGTGGGCAATGCGCCCACGGCCCTGATCCGCCTCTACGAGCTGATCCGGGAGGGCAGGGTGCGCCCGGCTCTGATTATCGGTGCCCCGGTGGGATTCGTTAATGTAGTTGAGGCAAAGGAACTGATTATGACGGCAGGCGTACCGTATATTGTACCGAAGGGGCGCAAGGGCGGAAGCAATATTGCAGCGACCATCTGCAATGCGATGCTGTATTTTAAATAAGAAAAACCGTTTGGAGCCGGGACATTATCAAATGTGAAATACGGATAAGGAGAGATAAGGAACATGCAGGAATTGGAAAAAATAATCAGGGGAATTGAGCCGGTTGACCATACTGCCATGGAGGAGGCATGGAAATGCTGGGATTCTCTGTGCAAGCCCCTTCGGGGCCTGGGATGGCTGGAGGAGACGCTGGTACAGATAGCGGGCATCTGCCGGACGCCGCATCCGCATCCGGATAAACGGGTGGTAGTGATTATGGGAGCGGATAACGGCGTGGTGAAGGAAGGCGTGACACAGACGGACAGCTCTGTGACGATTCAGGTGCTGGAGAATATGGGCGACAGGCTGTCTACCGCATGCGTGATGTGCCGGCTTGCGGGATGCGACCTGGTTCCGGTAAATATCGGCTCTCTGGCAGACGGAAAGCATCCGGGAATCCGGAATAAGGCAGTGCGCCACGGCACCGGGAATATTGCAGAGGGTCCGGCTATGACAAGAGAGGAATGCATCCGGGCGATTTTAGTCGGCGCAGACACGATCAGGGAATTGAAGGAAGAAGGATATCATCTGATTGTGACCGGGGAGATGGGGATCGGCAATACGACGACCAGCTCTGCCTGCGCGGCCGTTATCTTTGATCAGGAGGCGGAGGCTGTGACCGGACGGGGAGCAGGACTGTCCACAGCCGGACTGGAGAGAAAGATTCAGGCCATAAAAAAAGCAATCGCTGTGAATCGGCCGGACAAAGAGGATGCCATTGATGTGATTTCAAAAGTGGGAGGACTGGATATTGCAGGCATGGTAGGCTGCTATCTGGGAGCGGCCTATTATCAGATGCCGATTTTAATCGACGGGTTTATTTCCGCCGTTTCCGCATATTTTGCAGGGATGCTCTGCGGGACATCTAAAGAATACATGATACCTACCCATTGTTCGGCAGAGCCGGCTTCCCGTTTGGTTATGGAGCGCCTCGGCATGAAGGCCCCCCTTCAGGCGGGAATGCATCTGGGAGAGGGCACCGGGGCAATCATGGGGCTTTCCCTGATAGACCAGGCGCTGAATGTTTATTACCATCTGACCACCTGGGACGGAGGCCATGTGGAAGCCTATACACACCAGGTATAAAGCATGGAGCAGTTTGTTTATAAAAATCATCAGAAACTAAGGTGCGGCTATACGACCGGCTCCTGCGCCGCCGCCGCGGCCAAGGCTGCGGCGTTCATGCTTTTGTCCGGCCGGGAAATCTCCTGTGTGGATTTGATGACGCCAAAGCAGATTCCGCTTCGCCTGGAGGTTCTGGATACCGTAAAAAAGCCGGAATCGGTAAGCTGCGCCGTCCGAAAAGACGGCGGAGACGATCCGGATGTAACGAACGGCATCCGTATTTATGCGGAGGTGTCCCGGATACGGGAGAAAGAAATCTGCGTTGACGGGGGCAGGGGCGTCGGCAGAGTGACAAAGCCCGGACTGGAACAGCCGGTGGGAGCAGCGGCCATCAACAAAGTGCCGCGCCGGATGATCCGGGAAAATCTGGAAGAGGTGTGCAGGCAGCTTGGATATACGGGCGGCCTTAAAGCCGTCATCTTTGTTCCTGAGGGAGAGGCGCTGGCATCCAAAACCTTTAACCCGCGTCTTGGAATTCTGGGGGGGATTTCCATTCTTGGCACCAGCGGGATTGTGGAGCCTATGAGCGAGCAGGCTTTGATCGATACGATCCGGGTGGAAATCCGGCAGAGGCTGGCAAACGGGATGAAATATCTTCTGATTGTGCCGGGCAATTATGGCATTGATTTTCTGGAGCAGTACGGGCATGGACTTTCTCTGGAGGATGCCGTTAAATGCAGCAATTTTGTCGGGGAGGCTTTGGACGCGGCAGTGGAATTTGGCGCCGAGGGCGCGCTTTTGATCGGGCATATCGGAAAATTTGTAAAGCTGGCAGGAGGGATTATGAATACTCATTCTCATAATGCAGATGCCAGAATGGAGCTTTTGACCGTCCATGCCGCGCTGCTTGGAGCGCCTGTGGGGCTTCTTCAGAAAATGATGAAATGCGTGACCACCGATGATGCGCTGAAATATCTCGGGGAAGCCGGTATGACCAAGGCTGTGATGGCGCAGCTTATGGAGCGGATGGAATTCTATGTGAACGAGAGGGTCCAAAGCCGGCTGGAGCTGGGGGTGATTACCTTTTCCAAAGTGTACGGGATTCTGGGAGAGACAAAAAAAGCGCCGGAGCTGGTAAAAAGGATAGGAGCACAAAGAGGATGAAAGCAGGCATTATCAGTTTTACGGAAAACGGCGCGGTATTGGCCCGAAAATTAAAGAAAGAGCTGGGGGCAAGGGATATGGTCTGCGGTGCATGGCTGAAAAAGAGCGGCGCCAGGCCGCCGGAAGGCGTGGAGCCTTTGAACGGTTCTCTGGGAGAATGGACAAAGGAACAGTTTGGGACAAAGGATTTGCTGGTTTTTATCGGTGCGGCGGGGATTGCCGTGCGCAGCATTGCCCCTTTTGTAAAAAGCAAAAAAACCGATCCGGCGGTGATTGTCATAGATGAGCAGGGCAGGCACGCAATCTCCCTTCTGTCCGGTCATATGGGAGGAGCCAATGCCCTGACTCTTTTATGCTCCCGGATTCTGGGCGCAGAGCCGGTGATTACGACCGCAACGGATCTTCACGAAAAATTTGCCGTGGACGTATTTGCGGCCAAAAGGGATCTGTATATGGATTCCATGCTCTATGCCAGAGAAATTGCGGCAGAGCTGGTGGCGGGAAAACGTGTGGGAATGAGAAGCGCCTACCCGGTTTTCGGATCTGTGCCGGAGGAGCTAAAACGTGAAGGTGAAGCCAGGATTGGATTTTCCATTGATATTTTAAAAAAAGAGCCCTTTGAAAAAACGCTTCACCTGATTCCGAAGCTTGCAGTGCTTGGAGTCGGGTGCAAAAAGAATACGGATGCAGGGCGCATTGAGGATGCAGCGGTACAGACGCTTGAGAAATACGGCATTTTCCGTGAAAGTGTACGAATGATTGCTTCCATTGATTTGAAAAAGGAGGAAAAGGGGATTCTCTCGCTGGCGGACAGCATGGGAGTTCCGTTTATTACCTATACGTCAGAGGAATTAGAACAGGCAAAGTCGGAGAATGGGTTTACAGAATCTGAGTTTGTAAAATCCGTTGCCGGGGTCGGCAGCGTCTGTGAGCGGGCGGCGCTTTTAGGAGCCGGAGTAAAGCGCCTTTTAGTTCCCAAAACTGTCTGCGGCGGCGTGACGGTGGCCGTGGCGGCGGCAGATTATACCGTCTGGATGGAGGATTGAGTATGAGACCGGTAATTGTATTTGCAGGAACCACGGAAGGAAGGATGCTGTCAGAATATCTGTCAGGACAGCAGGTGCCGGTGACTGCATGTGTGGCTACCGAATACGGGGAAACGCTTCTGCCGGAAAACGCCTGGCTTCGGGTACATGCGGGGCGCATGAACCAGGAGCAGATAAAGGACTATATCCGGGAGCAGAAAGCGGAGCTGGTGGTGGACGCAACGCACCCCTATGCAGCGGAGGCATCGGAAAATGTGTATAAGGCATGTGCGGATGCCAGTGCGGAATATATCCGGCTGATCCGGGAGCCCGGACAAACGGAGGCGTCGGATGCGGTACATGTTTCCTCAGTGGATGAGGCGGTGGAATATTTAAGACAGACCTCCGGGAATATTCTTGCAACGACCGGAAGCAAGGAGCTTAAAAAATATACGATGATTCCGGATTACGGAAAGCGGGTTTTTGCCCGCGTACTGTCTACCGGGGAGGTGGCAAAGGTCTGCGAAAGACTGGGATTTTGCGGGCGGAACCTGATCTGTATGCAGGGGCCTTTCAGCGAAGAGCTGAATACGGCTATGCTGAGGCAGTTTGACTGTCGGTATCTGGTTACAAAGGAAACCGGAAGGGCCGGAGGCTTTGAAGAAAAAATCCGTGCGGCGAAGAAGGCCGGGGCGAAGGTAATTCTGGTGGGGAGGCCAAAGGAACAAAAGGGGTATTCCTACCATGAAGTGCTTCGGATATTAAACAGGCGTCTGGGACTTGAGGAAAAAGAAAGGGCCTGCAGTGAGAGACAGGAAAAGGAAGTCAGTGAGGCAGACAGTGTGCCCCAAATTGCGCCGGGGGACGTGAAAAAACGCACGGTGACTCTTGTGGGCATCGGCATGGGAAATCCTTCCGGAATGACGATAGAGGCGGCAGAGGCGATCGAAGAGGCGGATCTGCTTGTGGGAGCAAAGCGGATGCTGGAAGCGGCGGGAGATACAAAAAAGCCGTTTTACACGGACTATGATGCCTACAGAATCGCGGATTATATTGCGGCGCATCCGGAATATGTCCAAGTGGCCGTTCTGCTGTCAGGCGATATCGGTTTTTACAGCGGAGCAAAAAGGCTCTACGACGCGCTGGACGGGCAAGGCTGTGAAATCCGCAGCCTGTGCGGTATTTCTTCTGTCGTATATTTCTGCGGCAGGCTGAGACTTACATGGGAGGATGTGTGTCTGAAAAGCGCCCACGGACGTTATGCCAATCTGGTTCATGCGGTAAAAACAAGCCGGAAAACATTTACTCTGCTCAGCGCGGGAGGCATCGTGGCGGTTCTGTGCGGGGTGGTGCAGGAATACGGACTGTCCCGGGTGCAGGTGCATATAGGGGAACGGCTCGGGTATGCAGAAGAGAAAATTACTTCCGGAACACCGGCAGAGCTGGAGACAGGAAGCTATGACGGGCTTTGCGTGGCCCTGATTGAGAACAGGGAGGCTTTTAGCTCCGCGCGGGCCTGTATTGACGACGGAGAATTCCTGCGGGGAAAAGCCCCCATGACCAAGAGTGAGATCCGCAGCCTTTCCGTAGCCAAGCTGCAGCTTGCCGGGAATTCCGTAGTCTATGACGTGGGGGCGGGAACCGGCTCCGTGAGTATAGAGGCGGCGCTTCAGGCTCCGGAGGGTATTGTGTATGCTGTGGAGCGGAACGGGGAAGCCTGCAGACTGATTGAGGAGAACAAGCGAAGGTTCGGAACGCCGAATATTAAAGTCATTCACGGGCTTGCTCCGGAGGCGCTGGAGGAGCTTCCGACGCCTACCCATGCATTTATCGGCGGTTCCGCCGGGAATTTATATACAATTATTCAGCGCCTTCTGGATAAAAATCCTCATATCCGCCTGGTTATCAATGCAGTAACCGTGGAGACTGCCGGGGAGGCGGTTCAGTGCCTAAAGTCCCTTCCGTTAATTGAGGAGGAAATGATTTCCGTAAGTGTGGCGAAGGCAAAGAAGCTTGGAAACTATCATCTGATGGCAGGACAGAATCCGGTTTATATCGTCACCTGCAGAGGAGGGGAGGCATGAGGATTCCGAGAATTCTTCTGACAGCCCCGGCCAGCGGGAGCGGAAAGACGCTGATTACCTGCGGCATCCTGCAGGCACTTGTGAACCGGGGGCTTAAGGTCGCCTCATTTAAGTGCGGTCCGGATTATATCGATCCTATGTTCCACGGCAGGGTGATTGGGACAAAGTCCCGGAATCTGGATACCTTTTTTACAGACAGAGACACCACCCGGTATTTATTTGCGAAAAATGCGGCAGACTGCCATGTGGCAGTGGCGGAAGGCGTTATGGGGTATTATGACGGCCTTGGAGGCATCCGGACAGAGTGGAGCTCTTACGAGGTTGCATGTACGCTGGATATGCC
>VSNE01000131.1 GCA_009774155.1 Lachnospiraceae bacterium | reverse complement strand
ATCAGCCCCAGATTCCGGATATCCTCCCTGCTGTGCAGATAGAGCGATACGGCCCTCCAAAGCAGATATTCCACAGGCACCTGTACCGGGAAGGTCCACTCATAATCAATCATCTGGATACCCTCCTCTGTCTCCATAAGATTGCCGAAGATCCAGTCCAGATTGTTTATCTGCGTCCCGCTGTAAGCTTTTGTAAATGACGGGCTGCCGAACATCTCCACAAATTCCGCGCTCTTTTTAAAAGGCTTCAGCTCCGGTTCCAATGTCTCTGTCAGAAGCCTTTTAAATGCCTGAAGCTCTGCCGATAATCCCGCATAATCCTTTTGCAGCCGCAGCTCATCCAGTCTTGCCTCGTAGGTTCTTCCATGTAAAAATTCAAAGTATGCCATACCGTTTTTCAGTTCACAGCGATTGATACGGATTCCGTTTCTTTGGTACAGTCCGCTCAGCGCTTTTTCCCGGCGCTTCATCTTTCGTATATGCTCCCGCGCCTCCTCCGACACGGGAACCTTCCGAACCTCATTTCCCCGGAGTCCTTTTATAATGTCCGTCCGGATCTGAAACCGCTCTGCCCGGTCATTGGAATATTTTGTATAAATTAACCGTTCCCCGGGCTTTTGCCCTGCGACGCACAGAAAGCAGTTGGAAAATTCGGGAAAGCGTCCGTCCGCAATTAACCGGTCAAACACCTTTTCCTCATCGAACAGCAGCAGCCGTTCTCCTTCAAAATTCCGAAGATTCTGGTTCAGCTCCCCCGTCTTTGGAAGCCACTCGTCCGAATAAATCGCCGCAGGGAACCACCGCTCCGGATAGGGATAGTAAAAGGCCGCGTCCTGACAGCCGCTGCTTTTCAGAATCCGTTCCAGTTCCTGTTTGGAAAAGGTCGTTCCGCGGCCCTCCAAACTGTCAAAGTACCGTCCGGTATGGGGTTCCATTGCCCCGGCCCAGTACTTTAACCCGAACCGGTTATCTGCCGCCAGCACCAGATGCCCTCCTGCCCTCAGATATTCCCTCAGCCTCCTGACCGCCTCCGTCTGGGGACACTCTCCTGCGAAGTATTTCCCGGCCTCGGAAAGAATCCCCGGCGCCACAATCCAGTCATAGGACTGATTCAGTCTTTGAAGCTGCTCCCACGGACTGCCTGCATACACTTCCAGATTATCCGCCTGCATATATCTCCGCGCCAGTATCCTGCTGCGGCTGATGCTCTCCTCCACGCAGATCACCCGGTCTGCCTTCGCAAGAAACCCTCCTGTCAGCTGCCCGCTGTCGGAACCGAACTCCAGTACCGTATCCTCCTTTTGGATCGGCAGCCATTCTGTCAGATTTGCCCGAAGCCTCGACAGATGGTAAAGCACGGTCCAGGAATCTCCGGCTTCCCGGCTGCAGTCATATTCCGCTTCCACCAGCCTCCGGATTTTCTCATCCTCCGCCCGCACATTCTCCAGCTTATCCGCCCCGTCCTCATATGTGACTGTAACCTTTCCAAATCGTTCCTGCATTCGGATATCATCCTCCTGTCCTTCTAATCTATGGGCCAAACGTCCTTCTTTCCTGTTTTATAATCTGCCGGTTTTCATCCGTTCTCAATGGTAATCACCGTATTCATATCATAAAACCCCACAGTATCCTTATCCGACAGCACGGTCATTCCCACCAGATCATAAAGCCTGTGGTACACCTTAAACTCATCCCCCGCATACCCGGTGCATCCAAGGGAAATCAGATAATCCCCGCCCTGCAGATCAATCCGCTGAGTATAGGTGACAATCCTTGTCTCGCCCGCTTCCACGGTTCCTGTCTCCACCCGTTCAAACATACTGTTGGTTCCGGTAATATCCGTTCCCTGTTTGTTCCTGATAGTAATTGTAAAGATAGGATTTTTTACCTGGCTGTGAAAAACCAGCCTTGCCTTAATCCGGCAGGCAGAACCCTTTTCAATAATATTGGAAAACTGCCCGTACTGATCAATGATACAGAAATCCACAATCTCCGCCTGCTTCTCTCCGTAATCAAGGAGAGTTGGATTTACCTCAAAATGATCCTTCCAGGCTTTCCCGTCCTCTGCATGCTTACTGATATCGCTCTTACCGCTCACATCCTCCAGCGTCTCTTCATCCAGCTGATGGACAAGCAGCTTCTTATACATATTAACCATATCCTTCGGAGAACCCTCCGCCAGCTTCACGCCTTTGTTCAGAAGAATCACACGGTCGCAGTATTTGGCAATGCTGGTCAGATCATGGCTGACAAACAGAATCGTCTTGCCCATCTTCTTGAATTCCTCGAATTTATGATAGCATTTTGCCTGAAAAAACACATCTCCCACCGACAGCGCTTCATCCACAATCAAAATCTCCGGATCAATATTAATGGCGACGGCAAAGGCCAGACGTACAAACATCCCGCTGGAATAGGTTTTTACCGGCTGATGGATAAACTCCCCGATATCCGCAAAATCCAGAATATCCTGCAGGCGGCTGCTGATCTCTTCCTCGGAAAAACCCAGCATAGTGCCATTCAGATATACATTTTCCAGCCCGGTATACTCCATATTAAAACCTGCCCCCAGCTCCAGAAGGGCGGAAATACGTCCGTTAATCTCCATATTTCCGCTGGTGGCATTCAGAACGCCGGTGATAATTTTAAGAATCGTGGACTTGCCGGAGCCGTTGACGCCAATGATGCCTACTGTCTCTCCCTGACGGATATTCATGCTCACATCCTTAAGCGCGTAGTGCTCGCTGTAGCATTTTTTTCTTGTCAGTCCCAGAGAATCCTTAAGTCTGTCCCGATTCCTGTTGTATAATTTATATATTTTTGTAATATGCTCTAATTTGATTGCCTCGCTGCCCATAGACACTCCCATAAATACCTCTTACTTATCATCTCACGGTATATCTGCCCTTTTATTGTCCCCTGCGCCGATCATGGCTACAGCACATCCGCAAAATGTACCTTCAGCCGGCTGAATACATGGCTTCCGGCTGCCCATACCAGAGCCGTTATTCCCCAGAAATAAAGATTCATCCATCCTAGCTGCGCAACGGAACCGGTCCGAAACAGCACCGCACGATAACCGTATACAATGTAGCACAGCGGATTCAGCTTCAGTATTGCCAGAAACGGATATTTTGCCAGAAGATCCTCCAAAGACCACATAATCGGCGTCATCCAGATGCCCACCTGTAAAAAAATATTGATAATCTGGCTTAAATCTCTGAAAAACACAACGAGAGAGCTGGTCAGCATGCAGAGTCCTGTAACGAATACCGTCAGGCTGGCGCTGAAATAAATAATCTTAAGCGTATGAATCCCGGGACAGTATCCGTACAGCGCAAACAAAAGCACCATAAACAGTACAAAAAAGCCATGAATAAACAGCGCCGCCGTCGTCTTCACCAGCGGAAGGATGTCGATATTAAACACAACCTTTTTCACCAGATAATTATATTCCAGCAATGCATTCGTTCCGTTGCTTAAGCTTTCGGAAAAATAAAACCACGGCACGATACCGCTCACCAGCCACAGAACAAAGGGCACATGAATCCCCTGCTTTAATTCGGCCGTTGCATTATTCAGGCCGATCTGAAATACGAACCAGTACACCAGCACAATCACGACCGGCTGGATCATAGCCCACACCACGCCAAAATAGGAGCCTGCATACCGGGTCTTAAAATCGTTTCTGGAAAGCTTCCAGATCAGTCTGCGGCTTTTCCAAAAGTCTCTAAACATATGAACCATATGGGTTCTCCTTACTTTCTCAGTTCTCCGATACCGCCCCACTTCTGATCCTTCTCGGAAATAATCAGCTCCATTCCCTCCGGAACGGGCCATTTCACGCCAATCTTCGGATCATTCCACATCAGGCCGCCCTCGTCATTAGGATGATAGAAATCCGTACATTTATAGACAAATTCCGCATAATCAGAAAGCACCAGAAAGCCGTGGGCAAAATTTTTAGGAATAAAAAACTGCTTCTTATTCTCCGCTGACAATACAGCGCCGTACCATTCTCCGTAGGTTTCGGAACCTGCGCGCAGATCCACCGCCACATCAAATACCTCTCCGCTGACCACGCGCACCAGCTTGTCCTGGGGATAATTAATCTGAAAATGCAGTCCCCGCAGCACTCCTTTTTTGGAGCAGGACTGATTGTCCTGCACAAACTTCATATCAAGCCCCGCGGCCGCATAATCGTTATAATTATAGGTTTCCATAAAATAACCCCGTTCATCCCCGAACACCGCCGGAGTAATAATCTTCAGTCCCTCAATCTTGCAGGTCTCTACTGTAATCTTTCCCATCTTCTATATTCCTTCCTAAACTCAATCAATCCTACAGCCCGTTGGCTACCTCCACCAGATACTGACCGTAAGCTGTTTTCATTAAAGGCTCGGCCAGCTTCAGAAGCTGTTCCTTGTCAATGAATTTTCTCCGGTAAGCAATCTCTTCTATACAGGAAATATACAGCCCCTGTCTTTTCTGAAAGGCAGCCACAAAATCCGCAGCGTCCAAAAGCGCGTCATGATTCCCTGTATCCAGCCATGCAAATCCGCGGCCAAGGGTTTCCACACGCAAAGCGCCTCTTCTCAGATATTCATTATTGATACTGGTAATCTCAATCTCTCCCCGGGCCGAAGGCTTTACATTTTTCGCAATCTCCACCACGTCATTATCATAAAAATACAGTCCCGGCACCGCATAGTTGGATTTCGGATGCTCCGGCTTCTCCTCAATGGAAACCGCCATCCCATTTTCGTCAAATTCCACTACGCCGTATTCCCTCGGATCACGCACATAATAGCCGAAAATCGTCGCTCCTTCCTCATGGGACGCCACCCGCTTAAGCACCTGGGAAAAGCTCTGTCCATAGAAAATATTGTCTCCCAGAATCAAAGCCGCACTGTCTTTTCCGATAAAGTCCGCGCCGATGATAAATGCATCCGCAAGCCCCCTGGGCTGCTCCTGGACAGCATATTCAAATCTCATGCCAAGCTGGCTCCCGTCGCCTAACAGCTCCTCAAATACCGGCAGATCCCTTGGGGTGGAGATAATCAATATTTCCCGGATACCTGCCAGCATCAAAATGGAAAGCGGATAGTAAATCATCGGTTTGTCATAAACCGGCATAATCTGTTTGGATACAGCTTTGGTAAGCGGATACAGTCTTGTCCCGGAACCGCCTGCTAAAATAATACCCTTCATTACAAAAACCCTCCTTATTATTCTCCTTTTATCGTGCGCAACAGCAAATCACAGTCCGTCAGAAAATTTCTGGCAAATAAAAAATAAAGCTGTCCGCCTATCTCTTTTACTTCATAAAGCCTCACTGCCTGATTATCCGGCATTGCAGACTGCCGATAAGTCCGGACCGGTTCAAAATCCGGCGTATAATCCGCATAGTAGACAGACGCGCCCTGATAGCTCTCTCCCACGCAGGCATAATCACTGCTCACATAAAGCCTCCAGCCTGTCTCTGTCCGCTCACAGCCTGCCATTTCATTATCTGCTCCGGCAGGAAGCAGCTCCTTTACCTCGCTCCATGTCTCTCCTCCGTCTTTGGAGGTCGTCACACAGATAGCTGACGGCCCCTTGTCATATTCCTCTCTCTCAAAAAAATAATAGAGCACGCCGTCCGCATAACGGATATCCCCGTCCTCCAGATTCTTTCTGAGGCTGATGATGTCCGTCACAAACTCCCAGTCCTCCAGATTTTGGGAACGGTATAATTTTACCGTATAAAGGCCGTTGTCTCCCCCCGGCTCCGGATTATTGATCGTTCCGTCAATGGTTGTATGGGTCAGAAGCCAGTCCTCCCCTGCTTTTACAATAATCGGATCAATTGCCAGAGTATCTGTTATAAGCGCCGTATTATCTTCCAGCTTTTCATAATTTTCGGACAGCCGCAGAATATGAGTTTCGTTGGCATGGTTGCTGTAAGCAACTACGCGCTCCCTGTCCTGTGCATAAATCCAGGACGCAGACAGGCCGTCAAGCCTCCTTACAATCTCCCCGTCCAGATTCAGGATACAAATTCCCTCCTCCACACTGGTAATAATCTTGTCTCCCAGAAATTTGGCGTCCGCATTATGGAACCGGGAAAGGGTAAAGCCATTTTCTTCTGAGCCTGTACGGCCGAAGGCAAATGCCAGACCGCTCAGCAGTATTCCCAGCGCAGGAACCCACAGTTGTCTTTTCATACTGTTTCCTCAATGAACGCAAAGGGGCAGTACCCTCAGATACTGCCGGTTTTCTGCTTATTGATACATCTCCTCGTAATATTTCTGATAATCGCCGCTGGTCACGTTTTTCATCCATTCTTCATTTTCAAAGAACCATTGAATTGTCTTTCTGATTCCCTCCTCAAACATTGTCTCAGGATACCAGCCAATCTCAGACTTAATCTTATCCGGGGCGATTGCATATCTGCGATCATGGCCCTTTCGATCCGTCACATACGTAATCAGCTTTTCACTGACCAAAGCCTTTCTTGGATCGTCATCCGGCAGCATATCCCGCAGAGTGTCCAGAATAATATGAATAATCTGAATATTCTGTTTTTCATTATGTCCGCCGATATTATAGCGTTCGCCCAGCCGCCCTTTTTCCTGCACCATATCAATGGCCTTGGCATGATCATCCACATACAGCCAGTCGCGCACATTTTTGCCGTCGCCGTATACCGGAAGCTGCCTGCCGTGCAGGGCATTGTTGATAACAAGCGGAATTAATTTTTCCGGAAACTGGAACGGCCCGTAATTATTGCTGCAGCTTGTAATATTGCACGGAAATTTGTAGGTGTCAAAATATGCCTTTGTCAGCATATCCCCCGATGCCTTGCTCGCCGAATACGGGCTGTGCGGAGAAAACGGAGTAGTCTCATAAAAATACGTATCTCCGTCGTCCAGAGAACCGTATACCTCATCTGTGGACACATACAGAAACCTCTTGTCCTCCTTGTAGCTGCCGTCCGGCAGCTCCCATGCCGCTTTGGCCGCGTTCAGCATGACCAGAGTTCCCAGCACATTCGTCTTTACGAAGACATCCGGAGCCTTGATGCTGCGGTCCACATGGCTCTCTGCCGCAAAGTGGACAACGCGGTCAATGTCATTCTCCTCAAAAATCTCTGTAACAGCCTTGCTGTCACAGATATCCGCTTTTATAAATGTATAATTGGATCTCTTCTCCACATCCTTTAAATTTTCCAGATTCCCTGCATAGGTCAGACAATCCACATTCATGATGCGGATATCATCGCCGTATTTGCGGAACATATAATGAATGTAGTTGGAACCAATGAATCCTGCTCCTCCGGTTACGAGATAGGTTCTCATAAAATGTCCTCCATGAAATAGTATTCTTTCCAGTTTTTTGCTTTACATTTTGGTTGATTATATCATTATTACAAACTTATTACAAGTAGTGTTCCGTTCTTGAGTTTCCGCCTCCGTTTACATTTCTTCAAGTA
>VSNE01000130.1 GCA_009774155.1 Lachnospiraceae bacterium | reverse complement strand
GCTTTCTGCCTTTGTTTTAAAAAAGGGGATGAATCTGTCACCCCCTATTCATTATTTCTCTTCCTCCTGCCCGTCTCCGACTTCTTCTCTTACCTTCGCAATATTGGCAACCTTAACGCCTGCATCAGCATTCACATTCATCAGCTTCACACCCGAGGTAATTCTCTTCAGAACAGAAATATCCTTACATCCGGTTCTGATAATAATCCCTTCGTTGGTAATCATCATAATCTCGTCTTCCTCATCCACTGCCATAGCGCCGATAACATTACCCGTCTTATCTGTAATCTTATAACATTTCAGACCCTTTCCTCCGCGGTTCTGAGGATGAAATTCCGAGATATGCGTCCTTTTACCTAATCCATTCTCTGATACAATTAAAAGAAATTCTCCCTGGGTATTGAGCTGCATTGCCACTACTCTGTCTTCCTTATCCAGATTCATACCAATAACACCCATGGATATTCTTCCTGTTGTACGAATATCCTTTTCATGAAAGCAAATACTCATACCATTCTTTGTTACAAGAATAATATCCTTTTCCCCATCAGTTATTTTTACTTCTATCAGTTCATCCCCTTCCCGGAGGCTGATAGCCTGAAGCCCGGTTTTACGGATATTGGAATATTCGGACATAAATGTTTTTTTGATAATTCCGTTTCTTGTAGCCATGACCAGATAATTATCATGGTTAAATTCCTTGATTGCAATAACCGCTGTGATTTTCTCTCCCGGCTGGAGCTGAAGCAGATTAATAATTGCCGTTCCTCTGGCTGTTCTTCCCGCTTCCGGTATCTCATAGGCTTTTAAACGATAGACCTTCCCAAAATTTGTAAAAAACATAATGTAATGATGGGTCGTTGTCATAAAGATCTCTTCAATGAAATCTTCTTCTACCGTCTGCATCCCTTTGATCCCTTTACCCCCACGGTTCTGGCTTTTGAAATTGTCCACAGTCATACGTTTAATATAACCTAAGTGGGTCATAGTAATAACTGTATCCCTGACAGGAATTAAATCCTCCATACTGATATCAAACTCATCATATCCAATCCGTGTACGGCGGTCATCACCATATTTTTCGGAAATCAGAAGAATCTCATCCCTGATAACGCCTAAAAGCTTCTTCTCATCTGCAAGAATCTCTTTAAGATAATTGATTCTTTCCATTAATTCCTGGTATTCCTTCTCAATCTTATCTCTTTCCAGACCGGTCAATGTGCGCAGACGCATATCCACAATGGCCTGTGCCTGTACATCATCCAGGTTAAATTCTTCCATCAGAGAATTTTTGGCAATCTGGACATTCTGAGAACCGCGGATTATCTGAATTACACGATCAATATGATCCAATGCAATCAGCAGGCCTTCCAAAATATGGGCCCGCTCCTGAGCTTTGTTTAATTCATATTTCGTTCTTCTGGTAACTACATCCTCCTGATGCTCCAGATAATATCTGAGCATATCCAAAAGACTTAAAACTCTTGGTTCATTATTTACAAGAGCCAGCATAATAACTCCAAATGTGTCCTGAAGCTGGGTATGCTTATAGAGCTGATTCAATATCACATTCGGATTTACGTCTTTGCGAAGCTCAATATTGATTCTCATACCTTCACGGCTGGATTCATCCGCAATATAGGTGATTCCGTCCACCCTTTTCTCTTTGACAAGCTCTGCAATTTTCTCAATCAGGCGGGCTTTATTAACCATAAACGGAAGCTCTGTCACAATAATCCGGTTTTTACCGTTAGACATAGATTCAATATTGGTAATTGCGCGGACCCGGATCTTTCCCCTTCCGGTACGGTATGCTTCATTGATTCCGGATGTGCCAAGAATCTCGGACCCTGTAGGAAAATCCGGACCCTTTACAATATCAAGAATCTCTTCAATATCAGTATCCCTGTCCTCAAGAATCCTGTTATCAATAATTTTTACCACAGCACCGATGATTTCTTTTAAATTATGAGGCGGAATATTAGTTGCCATACCAACTGCAATTCCGGATGTACCGTTTACTAAAAGATTCGGAAATCTGGAAGGAAGTACAGAAGGTTCCTTCTCCGTTTCATCAAAGTTCGGTATAAAATCTACCGTGTCCTTGTTGATATCAGCCAGCATTTCCATGGAAATCTTGCTTAAACGAGCCTCGGTATAACGCATTGCCGCCGCGCCGTCCCCATCCACGGAACCAAAATTCCCATGTCCGTCTACCAGAGGATAACGGGTAGACCACTCCTGCGCCATATTGACCAATGCTCCATAGATAGAGCTGTCTCCATGGGGATGATATTTACCCATAGTATCACCGACGATACGCGCACATTTACGATGAGGCTTATCCGGCCCGTTGTTCAATTCAATCATGGAATAAAGAACACGGCGCTGCACCGGTTTTAAACCGTCTCTTACATCCGGAAGAGCTCTTGCAGCGATCACGCTCATAGCGTAATCAATGTAAGAGTCTTCCATAGTCTTCTTTAGATCCACCTCATGAATTTTATCAAAAATATTATCTTCCATAATTATTTATTCCCCATATCCGATTAAATGTCCAGGTTCTTCACATATTTTGCATTGGCTTCGATAAATTCCTTCCGAGGTTCTACCTTATCGCCCATCAAAGTCATAAAAGTCAGATCAATTTCTGAGGATTCCTTCTCATTCATCGTCACCTTTAAAAGAATTCTCTTCTCCGGGTCCATGGTTGTCTCCCAGAGCTGTTCCGCATCCATCTCTCCCAGCCCTTTATACCGCTGAATTTTATTGCTCTGATCGCGTCCTATTTCCAAAAGAATCTGGTTCAACTCTTCATCGCTGTATGCATACCATACCTTTTTATTTTTTTCAATCTTATAGAGCGGCGGCTGAGCCAGATATACATATCCCTGTTTGATCAGCTCCGGCATAAAACGATACAGGAAAGTAAGCAGCAATGTACTGATATGAGCGCCATCCACATCCGCATCTGTCATAATAATAATTTTGTGATAGCGGAGCTTTGAAATATCAAAGTCTTCATGGATACCCGTACCAAAAGCAGTAATCATAGATTTAATTTCTTCGTTGGAATAAATACGGTCCAGTCTTGCCTTCTCCACATTCAGAATTTTTCCCCGGAGCGGAAGAATCGCCTGAGTGTTCCGATTTCTTGCTGTCTTGGCGGAGCCTCCTGCGGAATCTCCCTCCACGATATAAATCTCACAGTTTTGGGGATTCTTGTCAGAACAATCCGCCAGTTTCCCGGGAAGGGCAAGTCCGTCCAATGCGGATTTTCTTCTGGTCAATTCCCGGGCTTTTCTGGCCGCTTCCCGGGCACGCTGTGCCAATATGGATTTCTCCAGGATCAGCTTGGCTGTCTGAGGATTCTGTTCCAGAAAAATAGTCAGCTTTTCCGATACTACGCTGTCAACAGCGCTTCTTGCCTCGGTATTTCCCAGCTTCTGCTTGGTCTGCCCCTCAAACTGAGGCTCTCCAAGCTTTATACTGATAATTGCAGTCAATCCTTCCCTGATATCCTCTCCATTCAGATTTTGCTCACTGTCCTTTAAAAGCTTGTTTTTTCTTGCATAATCGTTGAAGGTCTTTGTAATTGCATTTTTAAAGCCTGACAGATGGGTTCCGCCTTCAGGCGTATTAATATTGTTTACAAAACTATAGCAATTTTCAGAATAGGAATCATTATGCTGGAAAGCAACCTCCACATACACATTGTCCTTTGTTCCCTCACAATAGACGATCTCCTCATAAATAGGGGATGTACTTTTATTCAGATACTGGACAAATTCCTTGATTCCTCCCTCATAGTGATAGGTTTTCACCTTTGCCGGAGTCTCTCTTTCGTCCGTCAAAGTAATTTTCAGTCCCTTTGTCAGAAATGCCATTTCCCGAAGCCTGGTCTGAAGAGTATTAAAATCAAATACGGTTTCTTCAAAGATCTTTTTATCAGGAAGAAAGGTTACAGTAGTTCCGGTTTTATTCGGTTTACAGGTTCCGATCACCTCCAGAGGATAGCATACATGTCCTCTTTCATAACGCTGCATATAAAGCTTTCCCTCACTGCAGATAATTACCTCCAGCCATTCTGAAAGAGCATTGACTACAGAAGCACCTACTCCGTGAAGACCTCCGGATACTTTGTATCCTCCTCCTCCGAACTTTCCTCCTGCATGGAGAATGGTAAATACAACCTCTACCGCAGGCTTTCCGGCCTTGTGATTAATTCCCGTGGGAATTCCCCGGCCATCATCCTCTACTGTTACTGAATTATCTTCGTGTATCGTCACCTGGATATGCTTACAATATCCGGCCAGAGCTTCATCAATAGAATTGTCCACAATCTCGTATACCAGATGATGAAGACCTCTGGAAGACGTACTGCCTATATACATACCCGGTCTTTTTCTGACTGCTTCCAGTCCTTCCAAAATCTGAATCTGATCTGCTCCATACTCTATACTCATCTGTCTGCCTCCTGTTAATTTTCCACAGCTACACTACCATCTGTTACTTTATATACTTTATTGATCGAAAACCGATGATTGATAAATTCATCCAGACCTGTGCAGGTAATCAGGGTCTGCACATCCCGGATACTGTTTAATAAATAGTTTTGCCGGTTACTGTCCAATTCAGACAGGACATCATCAAGAAGCAGAACTGGTGTATCATGGACTGTCTTTTTTACAATCTCTATTTCCGAAAGCTTCAAAGAAAGAGCCGCAGTTCTTTGCTGTCCCTGCGAGCCAAATCTTCGGATGTCCACATGATTTACAAGAAAAGAGAAATCATCTCTGTGAGGCCCCGTTGTTGTCGTTTTCAGACGTATATCCTTATCTGTATTTTTCTTCAAAATATCTCTAAAATGATCCTTATCCACATTTGCTTCGTATTTCAGAAAAATCTCTTCCTGTTTCCCCGAAAGCTGTCCGTGAATTGTTTTTATAATCTCATTTAATTCCTGAATGAAAATTTTACGCATAGAAATAATCTGACTTCCGTACTCTGCCATCTGCATATCCAAAATTTCAAGCACTTCCCTGTAGTCTGTCCGGCAGTAAAGCTCCTTTAACAGCTTATTTCTTTGAAGAACCAGCCGATTGTAATTGGTAAGATTATGCAGATAAATTTTGCTTAGCTGACATAATTCCATATCAATAAATCTTCTTCTCTGAGAAGGGCCATTTTTTATAATACTTAAATCCTCCGGAGAAAAAAAGACAAAATAAATAATTCCAAAAAGCTCGCTTGCCTTTTTAATAGGAATTCCATCAATTGCAATCCCTTTTGTTCTGTTTTTCCGAAGATGCATATCAATTTTATGTACGATTTCGTTTTTCTCCACAAAGGTGCAAATATGCGCCTCCTCCTCGGAAAAAAGAATCAGTTCCCTGTCTTTGGAGCTTCTATGTGATTTTGTTGTCCCGCTGACATAGGCTGCTTCCAGAATATTTGTCTTACCTTGGGCATTGCTTCCATAAAAAATATTTGTTCCCGGATTAAAATCAAGGCTTAAAGCCTTATAATTCCGATAATTCTGAAGACTCATGGATTTTATGAGCATAGTTGTGCCAAACCGCTACTCCACAATCCGAACGGTCTCTCCATTATAGGAGAACACATCCCCATCGTAAAGCTTTTTTCCTCTCTGATATTCCGTTTCACCGTTGACAGTGACAAGTCCGTCATGAATAACGAATTTTGCATCCACCCCGGAATCTACAAGCCCGGCTGCCTTTAATGCCTGGCCAAGTTTAATATATTTATCTCTTAATTTAATCGTCAGCATATGTTATCTCCAGACTAATTTACCGCAGAATTAAAATTGACCGGGAGGATCAAATAGATATATTTCTGTTCTTCATCCCTGATATAGCAAGGCGCCTTTGGATTCACCATATAAACTGTTACATTTTCATCATCAATAACACGAAGAGCGTCAATTAAAAATTTAGGATTAAAACCAATTAAAATGTCTTTTCCCTCTTTTTCAATATCAATATCTTCTTTCATGGAGCCTAACTGGGAATTAATATTAATCTCCATGTTTTCATTGGTAATCCTGAAAATAATAGGCTTCTTATCCCCTTCCTTTACCAGAAGAGTCGCCCGATCTATACAATTCAGCAGTTCCTTTTTATTAATAACAAATTTGGTTTCATAATCAGTAGAAAGCATTTGGTTGATTTTAAAATATTCTCCTTCTATCAGCCTGGAAACCACGGTTGTTGTGTCAAATTCAAACACAATATGATTATTGGTAAAAAATATACGTATTTCATCCTCTGTTTCACCAGAAAGAATTTTACTGATTTCCTGAAGGGATTTCCCGGGAACAACAACCTTTTTATCAGTATAGGCATCCTTAAGTTCGATTTTACGGATAGAAATACGATGTCCGTCCAGTGATACAACCTTTAATTCATTTTCATGCACTTCAAAAAGTTCACCTGTCATTAGTTTGTTGTTGTCGTTATCTGCAATAGAAAAAATCGTCTGGCGTATAACTTCTTTTAATGTGAATTGAGAAAGAGAAATAAAATCAGTCTTTTCAATATAGGGGAGGTATGAAAAGTCTTCTCCTGATTTCCCGGATATATGAAAGTGCGCCTTTTCACAGGAAATGGAAATACGATAATTGCTGTCACTTTCAATAGATACATTACTATCGGGAAGTTTTCTGACAATCTCTGCAAAAACCTTTGCATCCACTGCAATAATGCCTTTTTGAATAATGTCTCCTTCTATTTTTGTCTCAATGCCTAACTCCATATCATTGGCCGTCAGTTTGATTTCATTAGCAGAAGCGTCAATTAAAATACATTCTAATATGGTCATAGTTGTTTTAGAAGGAACTGCTTTGGATACAATATTTACTCCTTTTAGCAGATTGGATTTGGAACAGACTAATTTCATGTTGATAACTCCTTTCATCGGGTTCATCTGTGTTTTTATGGTGTAAATTCGTCGTCATAGTCGTAGGGACTGTGGATTTGTGAATAAATCAAAAAACTCCTGTAGTTAAAGGAAAAAAGAAAATAAAAACTATGTGGAAATCCTTTAGAAAAGTAATTTAAAAATAAAAAGTTATAAACAGGTCCGGAAGTGCTGTAAACTTTTCCACCTTTCATCTACATGATATAAACATGAAGATGTTCATAAATGCAGATGAGTTTTTTCTTAATTTAAATACAGGTTAATTTGAACTTAACTTTTTCCTGATAATTTCAATATTGTTTTTTAGTTTATTATCATTGGACTGAAGTTTTTCACGTACTTTATTATCTCCGCTTATAACTGTGGAATGATCCCGGTTTCCAAGCAGAATGCCTATATTTTTGTATGAGGTATCGGTGATTTCTCTGCAAAGATACATGACAATCTGTCTTGGAAGAACAATTTCCGCATTACGTTTGCTTCCGATAATATCGCCGGCTGAAATACCATAATGCTCTGCAACTGTTTCCAGAATTACCTGCGGAGTTACTTCTTTTTTATTATTAGGAGAAATAA
>VSNE01000013.1 GCA_009774155.1 Lachnospiraceae bacterium | reverse complement strand
TCCTTCTGCTTGGCCCCACCGGCTGCGGTAAGACACTGCTGGCACAGACGCTGGCAAAGATTCTGAATGTGCCGTTGGCGAATGCGGCTCCGTCCACACTGACACAAGCCGGATATCTGCGGGAGGATGTGGAAAACATTCTGTTAAAGATTATTCAGGCGGCAGATTATGATATTCAGCGCGCCGAAAAGGGAATCATCTATATTGACGAGATTGACAAAATTACCCGTAAGTCGGAAAACCCGTCTATTACGAGAGATGTCTCGGGAGAAGGGGTTCAGCAGGCTCTTTTGAAGATTTTAGAGGGAACGGTAGCTTCTGTTCCCCCCCAGGGCGGGAGAAAGCATCCGCACCAGGAACTGCTTCAGATTGATACAACAGATATTCTCTTTATCTGCGGCGGCGCCTTTGAGGGACTGGATAAGATTATTGAAACCCGTCTGGATCGCAAATCCATCGGATTTAATGCGGATATTAGGGAAAAGCGTCAGGAGAATGTGGGAGAGCTGCTTCGGAATGTCCTTCCGGAGGATTTCATTAAGTTTGGTATGATTCCGGAGTTTATGGGACGTGTGCCGATTGCGGTATCGCTGGACCCGCTGAGCTGCGGCGATATGATCCGGATTCTTACAGAGCCGAAGAATTCCATCGTACGTCAGTATCAGAAGCTGCTGGAGCTGGACGGAGTGGAATTGAGATTTAATGAGGACGCGGTAAAAGCGATTGCCGAGAAGACGATTTCCAGGAAAACAGGAGCCAGGGGACTGCGTTCTATTATGGAAGAGACGATGATGGATCTGATGTTTACGATTCCATCGGACAATTCGATCCGAAGCTGTACGGTTACCCGTGAAGCAGTGGAGGGAAAGGGCAATCCTTTAATTGCCAGAAAATAACGGAGAGAGGGGCCATATGTAAGGCCCCTTTTTACAAATAGAAAATTTGAACAGGGGGAAGAAACATGCAAGAAACCGAAATGAGGCTGCCGGCGGTTGCCCTGAGAGGGATGACGATTCTTCCGGAAATGATTACACATTTTGATGTAAGCCGCGCCCGGTCTGTAAAGGCTGTGGAAAAGGCGCTGACGCAGGAACAGAAGCTTTTTATTGTGACCCAGCGGAACCCGGAAATAGAAAATCCGGGGCAGGATGAGCTGTATGCTATGGGGACAGTTGCGGATATCAAGCAGATTGTAAAGATGCCTCACGGTATTCTGCGTGTGCTGGTGGAAGGAACAGCCCGTGCAGAGCTGATCTGCCTGGAGGGGGAAGAATATCTGGAAGCAGATATCCGTATTGTTCAGCCGGAGGAATCTATATCCATTCCCCAGAGCGGGAAGGAAGCAATGCTTCGGAATCTGCAGGAGGTGTTTCGGAAATATTGTGAGAGCAGCCAGAAAATAGGAAAAGATCTGCTCCGCCAGGTGTTGGAAAGCACTTCTCTGGAGCGGCTGATAGCGCAGGTAATGGTACATACGCCGCTTAGCTGGAAGCAGCAGCAGAAGCTTTTGGAGACTGCCGGCTTTCCGGAAAATTATGAAGCGCTCTGTATCATGCTGAATAATGAAATTGAGATTGAACAGTTCCGAAAAGAAATCCGCGAAAAGGTAAAAAGCCGCGTAGATAAGCAGCAGAAGGATTATTTTCTGCGTGAGCAGATGAAAGTAATCAAAGAGGAGCTGGGGGAGGACGGCCCAAGTACAGAGGCAGAGCAGTTCCGCAAAAAGGCGGAAGCTCTGGAGGCATCCCAGGAGGTTAAGGATAAAATCGGAAAAGAGATTCAAAGGTTTCAGAATTCCGGAATGAATTCCTCAGAGGCTTCGGTGATCCGCGGATACATTGAAACTCTTCTGGAGCTTCCGTGGGATAAACGCCGTGAGGATTGCATGAATCTGAAGGCTGCCAGAAAGATCCTGGAGGCGGAGCATTATGGGATGGAGAAGGTGAAGGAGAGAGTGCTGGAGTTTCTTGCTGTCCGTAAGATGCTGGACAAAGGAGAAAGTCCGATTCTCTGTCTGGTGGGACCTCCGGGAACAGGTAAGACATCCGTAGCCCGTTCAATTGCCCATGCTCTGAATAAAAAGTACATCCGTATCTGCCTTGGCGGGGTACACGATGAGGCGGAGATACGCGGACATCGTCGGACTTATATCGGAGCCATGCCGGGAAGAATCGTGGACGGACTCCGTCAGGCAGGCGTGAAAAACCCGCTGGTGGTGCTGGATGAGATTGACAAGGTCAGTAGCGATCACAGAGGAGATACCTTTTCTGCTTTGCTGGAGGTTTTGGACAGTGAGCAGAACGGAAAATTCCGTGACCATTATGTGGAGCTTCCGGTGGATCTTTCCGAGGTTATGTTCCTGTGCACCGCCAATGATGTTCAGACCATTCCCAGACCGCTTCTGGACCGTATGGAGATTATAGAGGTCAGCAGCTATACGGAAAATGAGAAACTGCATATTGCAAAGGACCATCTGCTTCCCAAGCAGATGAAGCGTCACGGCCTTAAGAAAAAGCAGCTTCAGGTTCATGAAAAGGCGCTGGAAAAGCTGATTCACCAGTATACAAGAGAAGCCGGAGTGCGGAATCTGGAGCGCAAAATTGCCGCTATCTGCCGGAAGGCGGATCGCGAGATTCTGGAAAAGGATCGCCGGCAGGTACGTGTGTCAGAGAAAAATCTGGAAAAATATCTGGGAAAACCCGTCTATGATTCCAAGAAGCGCAATGATAAGGACGAGATAGGGATTGTCCGCGGCCTTGCATGGACCAGCGTAGGTGGAGATACTCTGGAAATTGAAGTGAATCTGATGCCGGGAAAGGGCAATTTTGAACTGACCGGGCAGCTTGGGGATGTGATGCAGGAGTCCGCAAAGGCGGGAATCAGCTATATCCGTTCGATCAGCAAGGATTATGGGCTGGAGAAGGAATATTTCCAGGAGCATGATATTCATATCCATATTCCGGAAGGAGCAGTGCCGAAGGACGGGCCGTCGGCCGGCATCACTATGGCAACAGCCATGCTCTCAGCCGTGCTGGAAAGGCCGGTTCGCGCGGATGTGGCGATGACAGGAGAAATCACGCTCCGCGGAAGAGTTCTGCCCATCGGAGGCCTTAAGGAGAAGCTTTTGGCTGCGAAAAGCGCCGGGATCAATATGGTAATTGTGCCGAAGAAGAATAAAAGAGATGTGGAAGAGCTGTCGGAGGAGATTACAGGGGGAATGGAGATGGTTTATGCGGAAACTATGAATGAGGTAATTTCACATGCTTTTGCATAAGGAGTGAATATGGTTATTAAACAGGTAGAACTGGAAACGGTCTGCGGGATTACAAGCAGGCTGCCGGAGAATACAAGGCCGGAGGTGGCGTTTGCCGGAAAATCCAATGTAGGGAAATCCTCTCTGATCAACGGACTTCTGAACCGGAAATCTCTGGCCAGAATATCCTCCCAGCCAGGTAAAACCCAGACCATCAATTTTTATAATGTCAACAATGAGGTTTATCTGGTAGACCTTCCGGGCTATGGATATGCGAAGGTGAGTGAGGAGACAAAGGCAAAATGGGGCCGGATGATTGAGCGTTATCTGCATAGCTCCGGACAACTGAAGGCAGTGTTTCTTCTGATCGATATCCGTCACGAGCCGTCCGCCAATGACAGGGATATGTACAATTGGGTTGTCTATCAGGGGTATGAACCGATTATTATTGCGACAAAGCTGGATAAGATTAAAAGAAGTCAGGTGCAAAAGCAGATGAAGCTGCTGAGAGAAGGACTTCAGCTGGTTCCCGGCACAAGAATTATTCCGTTCTCTGCGGAGACAAAGCAGGGACGCGATGAAATATGGGAAATCATAGATGCTTTTACGGAGGAGTCGTCTGTATGAGCGAGGATTCTTTCAGAAATACAGAGAAGGATTCATACAGGAGGAGAGTCCGGAAAAATTTACTGAATATAGGGATTTTTGCGGGGGAGGTCTTGTTTCTTGTGTTTGCAGGGCCCGCCCTGGCGCGTTTCTTTCTTCCGGTTATCGTGGGATGGCTGATTGCACAGATGGCGAACCCGCTTGTGCGGTTCCTGGAAAATCACCTTCATATTGTGCGCAAGCATAGTTCCTTTGGAATTATTTTCGGGGCGATTTTTTTGATTGTGGTTGGCTGCTACTATGCGGTTCTGTGGATTTATAAGGAACTGGGGATGCTGATGGAGAGGCTTCCTGTCTATTATCAGGCGCTTGTGCAGGGACTGGACAGGATTGCGGAAAATATGCAGGGAATTGCATCCAGGATGCCTCCGGATACCCGGGAAAAGATTGCGGATTTTACAGAGCATTTTACTGCTTACCTGGGCCGGCTTATCAGCGGTCTGGGAGGGGGAACCATTGAGGTGGCCGGCAATGCGGCCAGAAATATCCCTTCTCTTCTGATTTCCTTTTTCTTTGTGCTGCTGTTCGCTTATTTTTTTATTGCGCAGAGGGAAAGAATTCACAGAATCGGAAGCGCGATTCTTCCGGAGAGCGCCAAGGCTCAGCTTCAGATGGTGTGGGGGAAGCTGAAGTATGCGGTAGGCGGGTATTTCCGGGCGCAGTTTAAGATTATGGGAGTGGTCGGAGCGATTCTGGCGGTTGGTTTTCTGGTCATGGGAATTGACTATGCAATTCTTCTGGCCGCCCTGATTGCATTGATGGATTTTCTTCCTATGCTGGGAACCGGTACAGCGCTGATTCCATGGGCAATATTCTGTGCCTTGAGCGACGCTATGCCAAGAGCGGCAGGACTTATGATTCTGTATGCGGTTACCCAGGTGACCAGACAACTGATTCAGCCTAAAATGGTGGGCGACAGTGTGGGAATTGATACATTAACGGCGCTTTTCCTGCTGTTTATCGGATATCGTGTGTCAGGACTTCTGGGCATGATCGTCGCCGTTCCTGCAGGACTGATTTTGATTCAGTTTTATGAGGCGGGAGCTTTTGAGCATATTATCCGGAATATCCGGGAGCTTAAGGAGTTTATTGATGAATACCGCTCCGATGATAAAGGATAAGAGCCTATAACAGGCTCTTCATAACATAGGCATATATTTCCTGACTTTTTTCCTTCCAGTGATTGCACACGGAAACCGCTTGTTTCTCGGAAGGGACAGAGAGTGTAAGTTCAATTAAGGTGGAATTCTGTTCTTTTACCTGGCAGCGGACGAGATAATCACTGTTGCTTCCCGGAAAATAATCGGAGGTAGTGGCGAGAGTATTTCGGATTTCCACTTTGTTTTCTTCCAGATAGGATCTGATGTCGCTGCATATGGCATCGGAGACTTTGCTCCCGAAGAAATTAAGAGTGTTCCGTCCCGACTCTGTGATACGGTATAAGGAACAGTTGTGGCTGCTGGAAAGAGTCACCAGCCCGGTCTCTGTCATTTCTGACAGCACCTGCTGCAGAGTGAAATAATTCGTATATTCTTTTTCAAGAATAAATTCGGAGATCTGGGAATTGGACAGGGGGGAATCTATCTGGTCCAGCATCTTCAAAACGATCAGTTTATACAGTGTCAGTGTATCTGCCATGAGGCGCCTCCTTTATTTTTCCTGAAATAATTTGCCCTGCCAGGTATCCTGCAGACGAAAGGACTGATGAATCCTGTTGAGCACCTCCCGCTTGGCGCTGCTCCATAGGGGAGCGATCAGCAGATCCCTCGGACCATCTCCGGTTAAGCGGTGGATGACGATATCCGGTCTTAGAATCTCCACGCAGGAAAGAATCATCTGTACATATTCTTCCATACAAAAGACAGGAAAGGGGTTCTGTTCATACAGGACAGCCAGATCAGTTCCTTTTAAAATATGCAGAAGCTGAAGCTTTATGCCTTGAATATCCTGTGTATTTAAATAGCGGATCGTACCGAGCATATGTTCGCGGGTTTCTCCGGGGAGCCCGAGAATCACATGGGTAATAACTTCAATGCCTGCAAGGCGGAGCCTTTTTACCGCATCCTCGAATACAGAGAGCGGGTATCCCCGCCGGATAAAGGCGGCGGTATTTTCATGCATAGTCTGCAGTCCCAGCTCCACCCATACAGGCTTTATTTGATTTAGTTCTGTCAAGAGCGCAAGAATTTCCGGCTGCAGGCAGTCCGGTCTTGTGGCAATGGACAGGAGCACAACCTCGGGGCAGGAAATGGCCTCTGTAAAAATAGAACGAAGGTATTCAACTGGTCCGTAGGTATTGGTAAAGGCCTGAAAATAGGCGATGTATTTGTGAACAGGCCGTTTGGCTGAAAGCATTTGTCTGCCGGCTTTTATCTGCTGCTGAATAGAGAGAGACGGATTGGCGGCAAATTCTCCGGAACCGCCGCCGCTGCAGAAAATGCAGCCTCCATATCCGATATGTCCGTCCCGGTTGGGACAGCTCATACCGCCGTTCAGAGTGAGACGGTATACCTTTTCACCGAATCGTTTCTTTAATTCATAATCAAGAGAGTGGTATGGTTTGTCATTCCATTGTTTCATATAATAAAATCTAGCATAGGAGAAAACAAAAATCAAGTTTTCAAAAAAGTTTCCCTTTTCTTTTAGGGACAAAGATAGTATACTAAAAATGGTTCAGATAATAATCCGCCTGTTCTGGCGGAATATTCCCCAATAAAATCAGGAATGTATGAGTACCATGACAGGAGGAATATATGGATAATAATATGAGGGAAAAATACGAGTCTCTTTCTCTGGCAGTTTTAAGGGATATAGCAAAGAGCAGAGGGCTTAAAGGGACTTCCACCATGAGGAAGGAAGCCGTGATTGAAGCAATGCTCGCGGCAGATGAGAAGGCGGCGGCAACAGAGGCGGTCAGGACTCAGGCGAATGAAAGCGGAAAGACGGTATCAGATATGGAACAGCTGGACAGCGGACAAACCGCCCACGGCATTATCGAGGTTATGGCGGATGGCTTTGGTTTCATCCGGAGCGCCAACTATCTGCCGGGGGAGAATGACGTGTATGTATCACCGTCCCAGATTCGGCGGTTTAATCTGAAAACCGGGGATATTGTGACGGGGAATACAAAGATTAAGACGGAAAAGGAAAAATTCAGCGCTTTATTATATGTGAAAAGTATTAACGGCCAGCATCCGGAGTCTAATACGAGAAGACCGAATTTTGAAGATCTGACCCCGATCTTTCCAAATGAGCGGATTCGGCTGGAGCGTCCGGGAGGAAGTCTGGCCATGAGAATTGTAGATGAGATTGCGCCGATTGGAAAGGGACAGCGCGGTATGATTGTGTCGCCTCCGAAAGCGGGCAAGACCACTCTTTTAAAGGATGTGGCAAAGTCCATCACCAAGAATAATCCTGAGATGTACCTGATTATTCTGCTGATCGATGAACGTCCGGAGGAGGTTACGGACGTGAAGGAAGCCATCGAGGGAAAGAATGTGGAAGTGGTTTATTCCACCTTTGACGAGCTGGCAGAGCGTCATAAGAGAGTATCGGAGATGGTCATTGAACGTGCGAAGCGCCTGGTGGAGGGCGGAAGGGACGTGGCAATTCTTCTGGACAGCATTACCCGTCTGGCGCGGGCCTACAATCTGACGGTTCCTCCCAGCGGACGCACCCTGTCCGGCGGCCTTGATCCGGCGGCGCTCCATATGCCGAAACGTTTTTTCGGCGCAGCGAGAAATATGCGGGAGGGCGGAAGCCTTACGATTCTGGCGACAGCGCTTGTGGATACGGGAAGCAAGATGGACGATGTGGTATACGAGGAGTTTAAGAGCACCGGCAACATGGAGCTGGTGCTTGACCGGAAGGTGGCTGAGAAAAGAGTGTTCCCGGCGATCGATATTCCGAAGTCCGGTACGAGAAGGGAAGATCTGCTTCTGAATTCGGAGGAGCAGAAGGCTATGGACAATATCCGTAAGGCTCTGAACAGCATGAAAGCGGATGATGCGGTGGAGACGATTCTGAACCTGTTTGCCAGGACAAAAAATAATGAAGAGTTTGTACAGAATGCAAAGCAGACACGGTTTTTTTAAAAGCCCTGCCCTGAGAATACTTAAAACTTAAGTTTTTCTAAAAAAACTTGCATCGGGGAATTTCCTGTGCTATAATCATGTAGCCAACGTGAAGAAATGATAACCACAGGGACTTATGGGGATAGCCCGGGATATCTTGCCGCGGAAATAGCGGAGCGGCATTGGCCGGGAATTGACAGGGAGTCAGAAGTTCACGAATTAATGAGAGAGGTGAATAACATGAGAGAAGGAATCCATCCGAATTATTATCAGGCAACAGTAACCTGCAACTGCGGCAACACTTTTGTAACAGGTTCCACTAAATCTGATATCCATGTAGAAATTTGCTCTAAATGCCATTCTTTCTACACTGGACAGCAGAAGGTAGCGGCTGCCCGCGGACGTATTGATAAGTTCAATCGTAAATATGGTATCAGCAAATAAGCTTGCGAAAAGAAAAGTTAGGTTGAGGTTATTAGTAATCTCAACCTATTTTTACATTATACGGAAGGGACGTGAAGGATTGAAACCATCAGGAATTGGCGGCCAGGCGGTGCTGGAAGGTATTATGATGAAAAACAAAGACCAGTATTCGGTGGCCGTAAGAAAGCCGGACGGGAAAATAGAGGTACATACGAGTGTACACGAGAGCATTGCAGGCCACAGAGTCTGGGCGAAGCTGCCGCTGATCCGGGGTGTGGTGAATTTTATAGATTCTCTGATACTTGGTATGGAGACGCTGACATTTTCCGCCAGCTTCTATGAGGAAGAAGAGCAGGAGCCCGGGAGATTTGAAAAATTTCTGCTGAAAATATTCGGAGAAAAAGCAGAAAAGGTGGTTATGGGATGCACGGTGGCATTTTCCATCGCTATGGCCGTGGGAATCTTTATGGTGCTGCCGTATTTTATTTCCGGTTTTTTCCGGGATTACATTGTAAGCAATACACTGCTGGCAGTTGTGGAAGGCGCTGTCCGGCTGGGGCTTTTTGTACTTTATGTGGTTTTGATTTCCTCCATGAAGGATATCAGACGGGTATATATGTATCATGGAGCAGAGCATAAATGTATTAACTGCGTGGAGCGGGGAAGAGAGCTGAATATAAAAAATGTACAGAGCAGTTCCCGCTATCATGCCAGATGCGGAACCAGTTTTTTGTTTATCGTCATGGTTATCAGCATTGTGTTTTTTATGTTTATCCGTGCGGAATCCCCGATGATACGGGTATTATCCAGGATTTTGCTCGTTCCGGTTATCGCCGGAGTCTCTTATGAATTTATTCGTCTGGCCGGAAGAAATGAAAATTTACTGGTCAGAATACTGAGCCTTCCCGGGAAAGGGATGCAGAGGCTGACCACAAAGGAGCCGGATGACGATATGGTCGAGGTGGCCATTGCGGCGGTGGAGGCTGTTTTTGACTGGAGAGCATTTCAGGGACACAGGCCGTATAGTGATGACGGGAATGAAGGCGGGGAAGAGGAATCATGACCATCCGGCAGGTTCTGGCGGAAGGAAGGAAGAAGCTTCGGGAGGCACAGATCCCGGACTGGGAGCTGGATGCATGGTATCTTCTGGAATATGTGACCGGATATACGAGAAATGACTATTTTCTGCATCAGGAGGATGAGACGGCTGACGACCGGAAGCAGCAATATGAAGAGCTGATACAGAAGAGAAGCGGCCATATTCCCCTTCAGCATCTGACAGGCAGTCAGGAATTTATGGGGATTTCCTTCTTAGTCAATGAACATGTGCTGATTCCAAGACAGGATACAGAGATTCTGGTGGAGGAGTCCATGAAATATATTCGGGAGGGTATGCATATTCTGGATATGTGTACCGGCTCCGGCTGTATCCTGCTCAGTATCCTGAAGCTGAAGCCGGGAGTTGCAGGATGGGGAGCGGATCTGTCGGAGCGCGCGCTTGCAGTGGCAGAAAAGAACAGGGACAGACTGAATGTGCAGGCGGAATTTCTGAAAAGTGATCTTTTTTCGGGGGTGACAGGCAGGTATGACTGCATTCTGTCAAATCCGCCGTATATTCCGTCCGGGATAGTGGATACCCTGATGGAAGAGGTGCGCGGCCATGAACCGCGTCAGGCGCTGGACGGCGGAAAGGACGGCCTGTATTATTACAGAAAGATTATAGAGCAAAGCCCGGAGTATTTAAAACCGGGCGGCATGCTGTTCTTTGAGATTGGATATGACCAGTCGGAGACGGTCAGAGAGCAGATGAAGGATTTTTACACCGGTGTTACGGTAGTGAAGGATTTGGCAGGACTTGACCGGGTAGTATATGGGAGACTGCGGTCATAGACAGGGATAGCCATAGCAACCATAGATGGAGGAAAACATGTTTGATAGATTAGAAGATCTGGTTAGGCGGTATGAGGAGATCACCAACGAGCTGGCGGAGCCTTCGGTTGTCAATGATCAGAGCCGCTTCCGCAGTCTGATGAAGGAACAGTCGGATATCCAGCCTTTGGTGGATGCTTATATTGAATATAAGAAATGCCAGGAGACGATAGAAGACAGCCTGATGCTGCTGGAGGAGGAATCCGACGAGGAAATGCGGGAGATGCTTAAGGAAGAGTTGTCCGATGCGAAAAAACGTATGGCGGAGCTGGAGCAGGATATGAAGATTCTGCTTCTTCCGAAAGACCCGAACGACGATAAAAACGTGATTGTGGAGATCCGGGCAGGCGCAGGCGGAGATGAAGCCGCTCTGTTTGCAGCGGAGATTTACCGTATGTATGCGCATTATGCGGAGTCAAGACGCTGGAGGGCGGAGGTTATGGAAGCGGATGAGATCGGCATCGGCGGAATGAAGAGTATAACCTTCATGATTAACGGGCAGGGCGCATATTCTGTGATGAAATATGAATCCGGCGTGCACCGTGTGCAGCGTGTGCCGGAGACAGAATCCGGGGGAAGAATCCATACATCTACCATTACAGTGGCGGTCATGCCGGAGGCAGAGGAAGTGGATGTGCAGATCGATGAAAAGGATATCCGCATTGACGTTATGCGTGCCTCCGGAAACGGCGGACAGTGCGTCAATACCACTGATTCGGCCGTGCGCCTGACGCACTATCCGACCGGAATTGTGGTATACAGCCAGACCGAGAAGTCCCAGCTTCAGAACAAAGCAAAGGCATTTGCGCTGCTCAGGGCAAAATTATACGATATTGAATGCCAGAAGGCGCATGATGCGGAGGCAGAAGCCAGAAGAAGCCAGATTGGTACCGGAGACCGTTCGGAAAAGATCAGAACCTACAATTTTCCTCAGGGACGTGTCACAGACCACCGGATTAATCTGACCTTATATAAACTGGATAAGATTATGAATGGAGACATTCAGGAGATTATTGACGCATGTATTGCCGCCGATCAGGCGGCAAAGCTTGCCCGGATGGGCGCGTGACGCACTGACTGCGCCGGGCGGATAAAAAAATGCGTCAGCCGCAGGAATAAGGAGGATGTAAAAATGGGAAAATATTTTGGAACCGACGGTTTCCGAGGGGAAGCCAATGTGAATCTGACAGTAGAACATGCATATAAGGTAGGACGCTTTCTCGGCTGGTACTATGGACGCGAACACAAGGCGCAGGTAGTGATTGGAAAGGATACCAGAAGATCCAGCTATATGTTTGAATATTCACTGGTAGCCGGACTGACTGCGTCAGGAGCGGATGTGTATCTTCTCCATGTAACAACTACGCCGAGTGTTTCTTATGTAGTCCGTACAGAAGGCTTCGACTGCGGCATTATGATTTCCGCAAGCCATAATCCCTTTTATGACAACGGCATTAAGGTGATTAACAGCATGGGATATAAGCTGGAGGCATCCGTGGAGGAACAGATTGAGGCATATATTGACGGAGAAACGGAAGAGATTCCTATGGCAACCCGTGAAAATATCGGACGCACAGTAGATTTTTCCGCCGGGCGGAACCGTTATATCGGCTATTTGATCTCGCTGCCGACCAGATCCTTTAAGAGTATGAGAGTCGGTCTGGACTGCTCCAACGGAAGTGCGTCTGCCATTGCCAAGAGCGTGTTCGATGCGCTGGGAGCCAAAACCTATGTTATCCATAATGAACCGGACGGAACGAACATCAATGACGGCTGCGGCTCCACGCATATTGAGGCGCTTCAGGCATTTGTGAAGGAAAAGGGCCTTGATGTCGGCTTTGCCTATGACGGAGACGCGGATCGCTGTCTTGCAGTGGATGAGCACGGCAATGTGGTGGACGGAGATCTGATTCTTTATATATGCGGAAAGTATATGAAGGAAATCGGCCAGCTGAAGGATGACATGATTGTCACGACAGTTATGTCCAATATTGGTCTGTATAAGGCATGTGATAAGATTGGCCTGAACTATCAGAAGACGAAGGTCGGGGATAAATATGTATTTGAAAATATGATGGAGAACGGCTACCGTCTGGGCGGCGAGCAGTCCGGACATATTATTTTCAGCAAGCACGCCACAACCGGGGACGGGATTTTGACCTCCTTGAAAATTATGGAGGTTATTCTGGAGAAAAAGACCACGCTGGGGACGCTGGCATCAGAAGTAAAGATTTATCCGCAGCTTCTTCAAAATCTCCGGGTGTCAGATAAAAAAGCCGTGCTGGAGCATCCGTCGGTGAGAGCATCCATCAGGGAGGCGGAGGAAGCGCTTGGGACCGAGGGCAGGATTCTGGTCCGTGAAAGCGGTACAGAGCCGCTTCTGCGCGTTATGGTGGAGGCTTCTACTCAGGAGCTTTGCGAAGCGTATGTAACAAAGGTAATCAGTACAATGAAGAATGTGCAGTAAGTGTGTGTAAGCTACACAGGAGGGAAACATGAAAAAAACGACACTGGTAGTCATGGCAGCAGGAATTGGCAGCCGTTTTGGCGGAGGCATCAAACAACTGGAGCCGGTAGGGCCGTCCGGAGAGATTATTATGGACTATTCGGTCTATGACGCCATGGAGGCAGGTTTTAATAAAGTTGTATTTATCATCCGGAAAGACCTGGAAAAGGATTTTCGGGAGGTGATCGGCAACCGCATGGAGAAGGTGGTGGAGACTGCCTATGCATTCCAGGAGCTGGATGATCTTCCGGAAGGATTTACGAAGCCGGAGGGCAGGACAAAGCCGTGGGGAACCGGGCAGGCAATCTTATGCTGTAAGGATCTGGTGCAGGAGCCTTTTGTGGTTATCAATGCGGATGATTATTACGGCAAAGAGGCGTTTGTAAAGGTTCATGATTATCTGGTGCAGGATCATCCGTCGGGCGCCCGTATGGAGTTCTGTATGGCAGGCTTCCAGCTTGGCAATACTCTGAGTGAGAACGGCGGAGTGACCAGAGGAATCTGCAGTGTGGATGAAAAACAGCATTTGACGAAAGTGGTTGAGACGAAAAATATTGTAAAGACATCCGGGGGAGCGGCTGTGGAGAGAGAGGACGGATCGCTTGTCCCGGTAGCCGCAGACTGCCCGGTATCCATGAATATGTGGGGATTTACTCCGGAAATTTTCCAGGTGCTGGAGACCGGATTTGTGGATTTCCTGCAGCATTCGGCGGATAAGCTGAAGGGAGAATACCTGATTCCTACAATCGTGGATCGGCTGATCCAGAAAAAGAGGGCCAATGTGACTGTTTTGGAGTCCAGAGATAAATGGTTCGGCGTTACGTACAAGGAGGATAAGCCGGAGGTTGTCCGATCCTTCCGGAAGCTGATTGACGCAGGAGTATATAAGGAAAAGCTGTTTGACTAAATATCAGAAGAAAGAAGAAACAGGGGGATTTATCGGGAGATAATCCCCTTTCAGGGTTTCACAGGAGTAGATACGATTATGGAGATTCCATTTAAAAAACCGGAACTTGATGACAGAGAGGCGATCCAGCGCCATCTTGCGGCAAGAAAGCTGCGGGGATGCGAGCGCACATTTGCCAATATCTATCTCTGGGCGAGATTTTATAATGTAGTGTGGGCAGAGATAGAAGGGACGGCGGTATTCCGCAGCGAATTTGACGGAAAGTATTCCTACACCTATCCGGTAGGGGAAGGCAGCCGAAAAGCTGCCATCCGGGTGCTTCTGGAGGACTGTGAGGAGAAGGGATATCCATTCCGGCTTCATGGAGTCAGCAGGGAAGAGCTGGAAGAGCTGGAGCAGTATTTTCCGGAGAAGTTTCAGGTGGAGTGGCAGCGGGATGCGGAGGATTATGTGTATGAGACAGAAAAGCTGATCCGCCTGTCAGGGAAAAAATATCACGGTAAGAAAAATCATATTAATCAGTTTAAGGCTGCCTGTCCGGACTGGAGCTATGAGCCGATTACAGATGAAAATGTGGAAGAATGTTTTCAGATGGCTCTGCACTGGAGAACGGACAACGGATGTAATGATGATCCGGAGAAAAACAGCGAGATGTGCGTAGCGCTTAATTCTCTGCGTCTGTTCAAAGAATTGGGGCTGCGGGGAGGACTTCTCCGCGCGGACAAAGAGGTAGCAGCCTTTACGCTGGGCGAGCCGGTATGTGACGATACATTTGTAGTTCACATTGAAAAGGCATACGCAGATATCCGCGGAGCGTATCCGATGATTAATCAGCAGTTTCTGGAGCATGAAGCAGCAGAGTACACATATGTTAACAGAGAAGATGATACGGGGGATGAAGGGCTTCGGCAGGCGAAGCTGTCCTATCATCCTGTATTTATGGTGGAAAAGGGCATTGTGACCCTAAAAGGAGACTTATGATGAAAGCATGGGAAGCAAACATCCGGAGGGTGACTCCCTATACGCCGGGAGAGCAGCCGGATAAACCGAAGATGATAAAGCTGAATACCAATGAGAATCCCTATCCTCCCGCGCCGGGTGTGAAAAAGGCGATAGAGGAGCTGGATGCAGACTGTCTGCGTCTTTATCCGGACCCGACGGCATCCGTTCTGGTAAATGCCCTGGCGGATTACTATCACGTGAAGCCGGAGCAGGTGTTCGTAGGAGTAGGCTCTGACGACGTGCTTGCCATGGCTTTTATGACTTTTTTTAATTCGGATAAGCCAATCCTGTTTCCGGATATTACATACTCGTTCTATCCGGTCTGGGCAGAGGAATTCAGAATCCCGTATGAGACCGTTGCAGTGGACGAAGGCCTGCGGATTGTGAAGGAGGATTATTACCGTGAAAACGGCGGAGTGATTTTTCCAAACCCCAATGCGCCGACAGCTCTTGCCCTGGGAATTTCGGATGTGGAGGATATTATCCGGCGCAATCAGGATGTGATTGTCATTGTGGATGAGGCTTATGTGGACTTTGGCGCAGAGTCCGCGCTTGGTCTGGTGGATCAATATGAGAATCTGCTGGTTGTGCAGACATTTTCCAAATCCCGGTCCATGGCGGGGATGCGGATTGGATTTGCCGTCGGCAGTCCGACGCTGATTAAGTATTTAAATGATGTGAAATATTCCTTCAATTCCTACACAATGAATCAAACCTCCCTGAAATGCGGGGTGGAAGCGGTTCGGGACAGGGTGTATTTTCATGAGACAACAGAGAAGATCATAAGGACCCGTGAGCATGCAAAGGAAGTGCTGAGACAGATGGGATTTACATTTCCGGACTCCAAAGCAAATTTTCTGTTTATCTCCCATCCGGAATATTCTGCCAGGGATCTGTTTGAGGCACTGAAGAAGGAGGACATTTATGTGCGGTATTTTTCTCTGCCCCGCATCAGTGAATATTTGCGGGTAACCATCGGCACGGATGAGCAGATGGAAGCATTTTACGCGTTTTTAAGGCGATACATGAAGAAGTAGAAAGGGAAATATTTTTATGGAAAGTTTGGTAACCTGGTTCATGGAGGCGCTCGGCGGAAAGATTTCCAAAGAGATGATTGTATTTGTTATCTCCATGGTTCCGATTCTGGAATTGAGGGGCGGGCTTCTGGCGGCATCTGTCATGAACATTGATATTGTAAACGCGATCTGGTACTGTGTGATTGGAAACATTATTCCGGTGCCTTTCATTCTGCTTTTGATTACCCCGGTGTTTAACTGGCTGAAGGGGACGAAAACCTTTCGGCCTATGGTGGAGAAGCTGGAGAGCCGCGCTATGGGAAAAAGTGAACAGATTGAAAAATATCAGTTCCTGGGACTGGTGCTGTTTGTCGGGATTCCGCTTCCGGGAACCGGCGCATGGACGGGTTCGCTGATTGCCTCTCTTTTGGGTATGAAGTTTAAGAAAGCGTTTCCGGCAGTGCTTCTTGGAATCGTGATGGCGACCGTGATTATGTCCATAGTATCTTATGGGCTTCTGGGAGCGCTGATTCATTGAAACCATATTTGACTGACGAACTGAGGTGTTTTTGTGGAAGCTGCAAAAAAGTTGTATTTTATTTACAATCCCCATTCAGGAAGGGGACAGATCCGTTCAAAGCTGTTTGATATTGTGCAGATATTTTCCGATGCAGGCTATGAACTGACTGTGCATCCGACCAGAGAAAGAAAGGATGCAACCCGTCAGATAGAGGAGCTCCCGGAAGGCTATGACCTGGTTGTGTGCAGCGGAGGCGACGGAACCATGGATGAGGTAGTGCAGGGGATGATGCGGCGCGAGAACAGAATTCCTATCGGCTACATTCCGTCGGGGACAGTGAATGATTTTGCCCGCAGCCTGAAGATCCCCCGGAATATGGCGCAGGCAGCCCATATTTCTGTGGAGGGCAGAGATTTTTCATGTGATATAGGAACCTTTAACGACGAGCATTTTGTTTATATTGCCGCTTTTGGAATTTTTACAGATGTATCTTATTCGACAAGACAGGACAGGAAGAATGTACTGGGGCACATAGCGTATCTGCTTGAAGGGATGAAACGTTTGAAAAACATTCCCTCTTATCATATGCGTTTGTCCAGCGAGGAGTGCCGGACAGAGGGAGACTATATTTTTGGTATGGTGACAAATTCCCGATCAGTGGGCGGCTTTAAGAGCATCATTGGAAGGAAGGTCCGGTTTGACGACGGTGTTTTTGAGGCTACATTTATCCGCAGGCCTCAGAATGCGGCGGAGCTTCAGGAGCTGCTGGCGGCGATTGTCCTGAAGGAAATTGATTCCAAATATATGGATTCCTTCCGTACGTCCCATCTGTCTGTGGAATCGGAAGAACCGGTTCCGTGGACGCTGGACGGAGAATTCGGCGGCGAGTGGCAGTCTGCCATTATTCAAAATCATCAAAAAGCCCTGCAGATTCGGATAGATAATTGAGAAAATCACGAAAAAAATAAAAATACTTGCATTTTAAGGGCATATCGTGTATTTTAATTAAGAGGCAGGGGCAATATTTTATTTCCCTGTAAACTACATAGTGTATTCAGAGAACAAAGGCGTTCCACCGGGCAGGTGGAGCGTCTTTTTTTCGCGGATAGTGAAAGGATGGAAAATTATGAGTGTAAATGTAGCAGAAGTATTTGGCCAGGATGTGTTTAACGAGGCCGTGATGAAGGTGCGGCTTCCGGAAATTACCTACAAACAGATGCTGAAACTGATGGATGAGGGCGGAGATGTTACGCTGGAGCTTGCAGACATCGTAGCAAAGGCAATGAAGGAATGGGCGATTGAAAAGGGGGCAACTCACTACACCCATATTTTCCAGCCGTATGTTGTCAGCATCGGGGCGGAGAAGCATGATTCCTTTGCAGATATTCCCCAGGGAGGAAAGATTGAGAACAGCTTTTCCGGAAAGGATCTGATGATGGGCGAGCCGGACGCATCCTCATTCCCGTCCGGAGGCTTGCGAGCCACCTGCAGCGCAAGAGGATATACCGCGTGGGATGTGGCGTCGCCGGCCTATGTAAAAGACGGGATACTCTGTATTCCGACTGCATTCTGTTCTTATACCGGAGATTCGCTGGATACGAAAACTCCGCTTCTGAAATCTGTAGACGCGGTAAGCAGAGCCGGTGCCCGTTTTGTAAAAATGTTCGGTAATACGGAGGCAAAGAAGGTTCGTTCCTATGTGGGACCGGAGCAGGAATATTTTATTGTGAACAGAGAAAAGTATCTGGGCAGGCCGGATCTTGTATATGCGGGCCGGACCCTGTTCGGGGCTCCGGCGCCAAAAGGCCAGGAGATGGAGGATCAGTATTTTGGACCGCTGAAAACCAAGATTGCGGAATTTATGGCAGATGTGGATGAACAGCTCTGGAAGCTGGGCATTACAGTAAAGACCCAGCACAATGAGGTTGCCCCGGGCCAGCATGAAATTGCGCCGATTTTTTCGCCCTCTGACGCGGCTTTGGACAGCAACCTCCTGGTGATGGATGTGCTGAAAAGTACGGCAACGAAGCACGGCCTTGCGTGCCTGCTTCATGAAAAACCATTTGCAGGCGTGAATGGTTCCGGCAAGCATAACAACTGGTCTCTTGGAACGGACAACGGAGTGAATCTCTTTAAGCCGGGCAAGGAGCCGAATAAGAATCTGCAGTTCCTTTGTGTACTGGCCTGCCTGATGGAAGCGGTGAAGAAACATTCTCTTCTGCTGCGCGCCGCCGCCTCCAATGCGGGAAACGACCACAGGCTCGGCGCCAATGAGGCGCCGCCGGCTATTATCTCCATTTATATGGGAGATCAGCTGGGTGAGATTGTAGATGCGATCGTGAGAGGAGTTCCGTTCGATGAATTGCCGTGCGCCCATGTGGGGACTCTGGATCTGGGTGTGAGCACGCTTCCGGTATTGCCGAAGGACCCGACCGACAGGAACCGTACTTCACCGTTTGCTTTCACAGGAAACCGTTTTGAATTCCGTATGGTGGCGTCATCCGTATCCATCGGAGACGCCAATACCGTTATGAATTCCATGATGGCGGAGGCGTTTACCAAGGCCTGCGACGCGCTGGAAGGCGCCGAGGACTTTGAGAAGGCAGCCGTTGACTATATTTACAGGACGATGAAAGAGAATCAGGATATTGTGTTTAACGGCGACGGTTACTCCGACGAGTGGGTAGAGGAGGCGGCCAGAAGAGGGCTTCCGAATGTAAAATCCATTGTGGACGCCATTCCGGCCTATGTGAGCGATTCCTCCGTTGAGATGTTCGAGAAGCTGGGAGTTATGACGAAAAGGGAGCTGGAGGCCCGGAAGGAAATTAAGCTGGAAGAATACGCAGGCCTGATTAACATTGAGGCGCGCACTATGGTTGATATGGCATCCAAGCTGTATGTTCCGGCGGTTATCTCCTTTGTAAACCGTGTGGCGGCCTCCATGAGCACCGTAAGAACCGCATGTGCATCGGCGGATGTATCCGCACAGGAGACTATTTTACTGGAAGCCAGCAGCCTTCTGGCAGAGACTCAGAAAGCGCTGGACGGCCTGAAGGCGGCTCTGGATCTTGCAGAGGGAGCAAAGGCATATCATGATACCGTTCTTCCGGCAATGACGGCTTTAAGAGCGCCCATTGATAAGCTGGAGAACATTGTTGATAAGGATTTCTGGCCCGTACCCACGTACGGAGAGCTGATGTTTGAAGTATAGATAGGCAGCAGGGACACCGTTTTTTCCAAATGGTGTCCTTTTTCTATAGAAAAAAAGTCCCGGATTTGCTATACTGAGCATATCGACATAAACTTACATGTATTTTGGAGGATTGTATCATGAAAATTGGATTTGGCTGTGACCATACCGCAATTGAACTGAAAAAAGAACTGATGGAGTATATGACCGGCAAGGGCTATGAGTGCGTTGATTACGGCGCTTATGACGCTGCGGTGCGCGTGGATTATCCGGATCAGGGCCTGAAGGTGGCTGAGGCCGTCAAGGACGGAGAGGTGGAGAAGGGCGTATTAATCTGCGGAACCGGAATCGGAATTTCCCTGGCCGCCAATAAGGTGCCCGGAATCCGCGCGGCAGTCTGCAGTGAACCATATTCGGCTATGATGACTGCAAAGCACAATGCGTCCCAGATTATTGCAATGGGTGCCCGTGTGGTTGGAAACGAGATGGCGAAGATGATTCTGGATGCTTTTTTCAATACAGAGTTTGAAGGCGGAAGACACGCAGAGCGTGTACAGAAGATATGCGATATTG
>VSNE01000129.1:4273-7536 GCA_009774155.1 Lachnospiraceae bacterium | reverse complement strand
CGAAGAGGAGTTCCGTAATATGCAGGAATATGATAAAAGGCTTCCGGAGGATATGCTGGAAACGTGGAGAGACTGGAGAGAAAGCTTTCTGAAGGAAGAACTCTGGAAATCCTATGCCAGGGAGCAAATGGGTTATCTGGTGGAATCGGGAGCGTTTTCCAGGGATACGTTAAGATGGCCGGACAGTGAAAATGCAAAAGGGACAGAGGAGATAGAAAAATATATTGACGTCAGGTTTTCATGGCTTGATAATTATTTGCGGGATTTGTCGGAACAATAATTGACAAAGATACCTTTCATTGATACAATATTTTGGTATAAATCAGACTACACTTTACTAGAGTGAACAGAGAAAGCAGGGGAGTAGATGGAAAAAGTAGTTTTTTCAATTCTGGTTGAAAATTCAGCAGGTGTTCTGAGCCGGATTGCAGGGCTGTTCAGCCGCCGCGGCTATAATATTGACAGTCTGACGGTCGGGGTAACTGCAGATCCGAGATTTTCAAGAGCCACCGTGGTAGCCAGAGGGGATGAAATTATCCTGGATCAGATTGAGAAGCAGTTGAATAAGCTGGAGGATGTGGTAGATATCAAGAAGCTGGAGCCGGGCAGTTCCGTGTGCCGGGAGCTTCTGCTTTTAAAGGTGCTCTGCAATGGACAGAACCGTCAGAACATCATATCTATTGCAGATATTTTCAGAGCGAAAATCGTAGACGTTTCCATAGAGTCTTTAGTGATTGAACTGGTCGGCAGCCAGACGAAGACAGAAGCATTTCTTCGGATGCTGGAAGGGGTGGAGATTCTTGAACTTGCCCGCACTGGCTTAACCGGCCTGTCCAGAGGCACCTTTGATGTGAAGATGTACGACGAAGACGGCAGGCTGATGGACTATGATTTTACGAAATAAAAACGCAGACACATTTTAAGACAATGGAGGAGAAAAACAATGGCCAAAATTTATTATCAGGAAGACTGTAATCTTTCTTTGCTGGAGGGTAAGACGATTGCGGTGATCGGTTACGGCAGCCAGGGACATGCGCATGCCCTGAACGCAAAGGAATCCGGATGTCACGTGATTATCGGACTTTATGAGGGCAGCAGGTCCTGGAAGAGAGCAGAGGAGCAGGGATTTGAGGTATATACTGCTGCGGAGGCTGCCAAGAGAGCAGATATTATTATGATTCTGATTAATGACGAGCTGCAGGCTTCCATGTACAGGAAAGACATTGAACCGAACCTGGAAGAGGGCAATATGCTGATGTTTGCCCATGGCTTCAATATCCATTTTAATCAGATTGTTCCGCCGAAGAATGTAGATGTTACGATGATTGCTCCAAAGGGGCCCGGACATACGGTAAGAAGCGAGTATCAGGCCGGCAAGGGTGTTCCGTGTCTGGTTGCCGTTCATCAGGATGCCACCGGAAAAGCGCTGGAGAAGGCGCTGGCTTATGCACTGGCTATCGGAGGCGCAAGAGCAGGCGTTCTGGAGACGACATTCCGTACAGAGACGGAGACTGATTTGTTCGGTGAGCAGGCAGTTTTGTGCGGCGGCGTTTGCGCGCTGATGCAGGCAGGCTTTGAGGTTCTGACCGAGGCAGGCTACGATCCGAGAAATGCATATTTTGAATGTATTCATGAAATGAAGCTGATTGTCGATCTGATTTATCAGTCCGGTTTTGAGGGAATGAGATATTCTATCTCCAATACGGCTGAGTACGGAGATTATATCACCGGGCCGAAGCTGATTACGGAGGATACTAAAAATTCCATGAGAAAGATCCTGAAGGAAATCCAGGATGGTTCCTTTGCAAAAGAATTTCTTCTGGATATGTCTGCTGCGGGCGGACAGGCTCATTTCAAGGCTATGAGAAAGCTGGCTGCCGAGCATCCGTCAGAGAAGGTCGGCAAGGAAATCCGTAAGCTTTACAGCTGGAACGGTGAGGATAAGCTGCTGGACAACTAATGAATCGTCAATGGGACGGGGAGTTTTCTCCGTCCTTTTATATGTTAAGAGGTGCAAAATTGAAAAAAGGCAAAATTCCGGCTATACAGCTTCAGTGCTTATTCGTACTGTTCCATGCGGCGGCTGTGGCATACGCGGTTCTCTTTTTACATCCATATTATGGTTCCAATGACGAATTTTCCCTGGCGGCCATTGCCTCAGGGGCATATGGGGATTATACTCATTATTTTATTTATCTTCATAGTGGCTTTGCGTGGATTTTAAAAGCGTTTTATATGTGTATGCCGGATGTAAACTGGTATACCATCGTTATGTACGGCCTGATATTTTTGTCTTTAACCACAGTGGGCTGCACATGGATTCGATGCTCTGAAAAGACAGGAACAATATTATCTGTTATGCTGACGCTTGCCTGCGTGTGTCCTCTGTATGTGGAGATGCAGTATACAAAGACGGCGGCAGTTGTAACGGCAGCGGGGTATGCTCTTTTGTTCTGCAGAAAAAGGCGCCTTCGGGAGATACTGGGAGGCATTCTTTTTCTGCTGCTGGGAAGCTGGATTCGTTTCCAGGCCTTTGGCATGGTCAGCCTGATTGCATTCGGGTTATGGCTGTCACAGGCATTGAATGCATACAGGGAAAAGGAGTGGAAGAGATTTCTGCTTTGGGACTGCATTCCCTGCGCGGCGGCGTTTGCTCTTGTTTTTGGAAGCATTGCCATGGAAAACGCGCTGGTTTATACCCCCGGAAGCCCTGAGGCGCACTATAAGGAATATGACAAGGCGCGTCAGCGGCTTCTGGATTACGGTGTGCCGGAGTGGGAGGAATATCAGGCGGACTATGAAGCGATAGGACTTACAAGGACAGACTGCATCAATCTTCAGAATTGGCTGATCGCAGATTATGACCGGTATACGGCGGATACCTTTCGGGCAGTTGCGGCGTTACGGCAGAGCAGGCCCTTTCAGTGGGAATATTTGGCGGATTATCTGATAATACTGGGAAAAAAGCCGTTATTTCTGCTTGGGGCGCTGGTGACGCTGGTTTGGCTTTTTTCGTTTTCTTCTGTCGGAAAAAGGAGAAGAACAGCGGTTTTTTATCCTTACCTGGCGCTGCTTGGAATCTATTTGTATTTTATAAAAATTTACCGGGTGCTGCCCATAGTAGTAACTGCCTGTCTGATTAGCTTTCTGATTCTGCTCTGGTCGGCGGCGGAAGAAGGGATTGCCGGACAGTGGGAAAAGCGGCTGGAGGGAAGAAGAGCTTTTGCCGCCGTCATGGCAGGTGCGCTGCTGACGGCGGGAAT
>VSNE01000129.1:0-4263 GCA_009774155.1 Lachnospiraceae bacterium | reverse complement strand
GCGCCGGCGCTGCAGCCGTCGCCCCAGTCTTCAGAGCCAAGTATTGCATTCCGGAATCTGTATGATACCATTGCGGAGGATAAAAAGCTTTATTATGTCTTTGACCCGTTTACAAATAACGGGGTAGAGCTGGGATATTCTATCTTTGAGAAGCTTCCGGACGATTATCTGACCAATATTTTTACGCTGGGAGGATGGGAGACAGAGTCCCCTCAGGTGGTTTCCAACCTGGAGGGTTATGGGCAGAGAAGCCTGCTGACCTCCCTCTATATGAGCGACAGAGCGGTATTGATTTCCAATACATTGATGGAGCACATTATGCTGCATTTACAGGATATTTATGACGGTATTTTTATCACCTATTCAAAGGTGAACCAGGTCGGGGATTTTGACCTGTTCGCGCTGAATTACAAGATGTCAGGGCTGAAGGATACGAAGGAATATACGGCTTCCCTGGACAAAACCTATACGGCAGAAAATGAACGGTATGATGTATTTGAGGCGACCGTGAATATGAAACCGGAGGAGCTGGAGGGCAAAAGTGTATTTTTATGGATGCAGAGCATAGAGAGCGGAAAAAAGCGTATGTATCAGGGAATCTGGCGGCAGCAGGATAAAAACGGGCTGTATTCTATGCTCTATGATACAGAGCTTTCGGATACCGATCAGGTAAGATTTATGATTCCAAAGATGAGCTATCCTTTGGACGACCGGTATGAGGTTCATGTTGTCATCCGGGATGGGGATAAAGGAACAAAGATTGCAACGGACAACCTTTTATATAGAAGTAATCCATCAGGAGAGTGATGCGGGAATGAAAAAGAGACAGGTGAATTTCGAGCTTTTACGGATTCTCTGCATGTATATGATTGTTGTCGGACACTGTTTGTTTCATGGAAGAGTGACGGCAAAGCTTGGATATGGAACGGCAAACTATTTTCTTTCTTATTTGATTCAGTCCTTTTCAGTCGTACATGTGAACTGCTTTGTTATGATAGCGGGGTATTTTTCCATTGACCGGGAATTTAAGCTTGAAAGACTGATAAAATTTTGGAAACAAGTTTTTTTCTATTCTGCGGGAATCTGTCTGATTTACGGAATCTGCACAGGGGTGTCGGGGGAGGATGTAGTAAAGGCCCTGCTGCCTGTTTCGGCAAAAAATTACTGGTTCGCTTCTGTCTATATGGGACTTGTTCTGGTGATGCCCTTTGCCGGAATGCTGGCCGTGAGTCTGACAAAAGGGCAGTATCAGTATCTGCTGGTTCTGCTGGCCGTGTTTTTCAGTGTGAATCATATGATATTTCGGACAGATACTTATGGAATCTACTCCGGAAGGGAGCTTTCCTGGTTCTTGTTTCTGGCATTTACCGCCGGTTATATCAAGCTGCATATGGGACAGGACAGGAAATACTTTTGGTATGGCCTGGCAGGGTATGTTATCTGCTCTCTGGCCGTGCTGGCGAGCGTCTATCTGTCTGTAGAAGGCCACCAGGAGAATATTGGATATTTTCTGAATTACAACTCTCCTCTGGCCCTTCTGTCAACGGTTTCTTTGTTTATATGCGTAAAAAATATGCCGTGGAAGGAATCGCGGATGGACGGCATCATTCTGAAAACTGCCGGCGCTGCTTTTGGCGTTTATCTGATTCATGACAATTATCTGATTCGTTATCTGGTGTGGGATACTTTCCGCGCCAGCAAGGTGGCGCTTACTCATTGGTCGGTGGTTTATGCAGCGGGGGCCGCCCTTGTTGTGTATGCCGTGTGCACATGTCTGGAGCTTATACGGCAGAAAATTTTCTGCCTGACAGGAGGATGGTACAGTAAAACGACTTTATATAAGAAAGAACAGGAATTATGCGGTAAGGTGAACAGGCTCTTTGGACAGAAATAAGAGTGAATCCGCGGACTGCTTAAAGGCCGGAAAACTCCTGCTTGACAAAAGCAGGAGTTTTTGTTATGATATCCAACAGTAAAATAAGTAAATGCTTTGATGAGGAATAGTACATTCGGACTTGAGTTCAGAGAGCTGCCGGCTGGTGTGAGGCAGCAGAGAGAATGTTTGGAACTCGCCTCGGAGCGGCTGTCCAAAATCTTCTTAGATTATTATAGAAGAGAGTAGACACAGACGGGGCCCTGCCGTTACAGAGGGAAGGATATAAGAATCTGATTCCGTATCCGTAAAGTGTGTGAAATCATTCATGAAATTAGAGTGGTACCGCGTAGGACAGTTTGTCTTTCGTCTCTAAGGCTGGATAGGCCGGAGATGGGAGGCTTTTTTTATTTCTGCGGGCAAATGAGTCCTGTGAAATAAAAATGCTCTGTAAGGCTTCCGCCGGGGCGGAGAGAAATTGTGCCGCTGAAGCGGCCCGTCAAAGTGTATTTATGAGGTAAGAATAGAAGGAGAGAGAAGATCATGATGAATTACAAAAAGTATACCAGACAGTATTTTATGCCGCCTGAGAGATGTATGGACTGGGCTGATAAGGAATATGTGGAAAAGGCTCCGGTGTGGTGCAGCGTGGATCTGCGGGACGGCAACCAGGCGCTGGTTGTTCCCATGACCTTGCAGCAGAAGCTTGATTTTTTTCAGCTTCTTGTAAAAATTGGCTTTAAAGAGATTGAAGTCGGCTTCCCGGCGGCATCGGAAACAGAGTATGAATTTTTACGCGCATTAATTGAACAGAATCTGATTCCGGATGATGTGACCGTTCAGGTGCTGACACAGGCAAGAGAGCATATTATCCGTAAAACCTTTGAGGCTTTAAAGGGAGTGAAAAATGCCATTGTCCATGTATACAATTCCACCTCCCTGTCCCAGAGAGAGCAGGTATTTCGTAAATCCAAAGAAGAAATTCTGCAGATTGCTGTCGAAGGCGCAAAGCTTCTGAAAGAATTAACCGAAGAGGCGGGGGCGGATTACCGTTTTGAATACAGTCCGGAAAGCTTTACCGGAACAGAGCCTGAATATGCTCTGGAGGTATGCAATGCGGTTCTGGAGGTATGGCAGCCCACTGCCGGCAGGAAAGCAATCATCAATCTTCCGGTAACGGTGCAGCATTCTATGCCGCATGTTTATGCGCAGCAGATTGAATATGTCAGCAAACATTTAAAATATAGAGAAAATGTATTGGTTTCCCTTCATCCGCACAATGATCGCGGATGCGGGGTTGCTGATACGGAGCTTGGTCTTCTGGCGGGAGCAGACCGTGTGGAGGGCACTCTGTTCGGCAACGGTGAGCGTACCGGCAATGTGGATATTGTCACTGTAGCTATGAATATGTACGCCCAGGGGGTCGATCCGGAGTTGGATTTCACGGATATGAACGAAATCTGCGAGGTTTATGAGCACAATACCGGAATGAAGGTCAATGAGCGCAACCCATACAGCGGCGCGCTTGTATTTGCGGCATTCTCAGGCTCCCATCAGGATGCCATTGCCAAGGGCATGAAATGGATTGAGGAGAAAAAACCTGAGCATTGGACGGTTCCCTATCTTCCCATCGATCCTACCGATGTGGGAAGAAGTTACGACGCGGATGTAATCCGAATCAACAGTCAGTCCGGAAAGGGCGGAGTCGGTTATATTCTGGAAAGAAATTACGGAATTGTCATGCCGCCTAAGATGCGGGAGGCTATGGGATATGCTGCGAAGGCAGTATCCGACGAACAGAATAAGGAGCTTCAGCCGGCAGAAATTTATCAGGTATTTGAGGCGAAATTTGTAGGAATCAAGACTCCGTTCCAGATTCTGGAAGTGCATTTTAAACAGGTAAACGGCATTACAACGGAGATTACTACTTACTACCAGGGCGAGAAACGGGTGACCTCGGCATCCGGGAACGGCCGACTGAATGCAGTGAGCAATGCCCTGAAGAAAGCCTATGGCTTTAACTATAAGCTGGTCACCTATCAGGAACACGCATTGGAGAAGAGTTCAAGCTCCAGCGCGATTGCATATGTGGGAATTCAGACGCCGGACAGCAAAATTCATTGGGGAGCGGCGATTGATCCGGATATTATCCGTGCTTCTATTGATGCATTGTTAACGGCAATTAATCATTCTGTGAAATAATTATTTGACAAAAAAATAGAACGTTTTTCACATTTTTTTGTGGAGAGCGTTCTTTTTTTTGCTTTCTGTCATAAAAATGAAAAAAATAGTTCATAATAGTTAACAAAATTGAAATATATCTATTGACTTTTGAATTTGTCCAGGATTATAATGCCGAATGACAGTCAGGCGGACGAAATAAAAGAGCC
>VSNE01000128.1 GCA_009774155.1 Lachnospiraceae bacterium | reverse complement strand
AGATTATACATATATTATTGATCAGGCAAAAGCGAGCGAAGCTGCCGCCTCTGACAGCGCCGATATGTCCCGCAGTTATGCGCTGCAGTCGCAGAGCTATGCTATGGGAACCGGCAGCGTAAGACAAGACGAAGCAGTTAATAACGCCAAATATTTTTATGAGCAGAGCAAGCTTATTTCCGAAAGCCTTTCCGGCGCGCTCCGCCCAATGGGGACTAAAGAATTTGAGGACTTATTACTTATTGCCGATGCTTCAGAAGGAGATATGTACAACATCAGCGATGAATTTATAACAACCTCCGATTTCAAAGAAGGGGCCGGATACAGACACCCTGCAGGAACAAATGTTTATAGGACGGCAGACGGATATTGGGACTGCCTTGCGGGGACATTGGTTACGGGGGTTAAGGGAGACGCCGAAGCCACCTATCATAAAGGCAATATCAGTTTAACTTCAGATGATATAGGGGCCGTAGCTAAAACAGGCGACTCTTCAAATACTACCGTTACATTTTCACAGGCATTAAGCAGAGCAAATGTGGCAAACGGCGAATCTCTTAAAACAATACTCGGCAAAATCATGAAATGGTTTTCTGATATTGCAAACGGAGCTGCAGGTACATTACTTGGCAGTAATCTTACCTCTTCAAAAGTGCTTGTCTCTGATGCAAACGGGAAGGTAGCGGTTTCCCCTGTAACGTCAACCGAATTAGAATGTCTGGACGGCATAACAGGCAGCATTCAAAATCAGTTCACTCAGATGGGTAATAATCTAAGCACACACACCCACGCCTGGTCTGCCATTCAGGATAAGCCGGGTACATTCCCGGCATCGGCGCATACCCATGACGATCGGTATTACACAGAAGCGGAAATGGATACCAAGCTTTCCGGGAAGTCGAACACATCCCACAACCATGACAGCCGGTATTATACGGAAACAGAAGTAAACAGCGGCTATTACTCGCTGAAGGATGCGGCAGAAATACCTGCCGGGGCAGACCTGAACAGCTATGCAGGCTTCGGAAACTATGTCTCGATAGACGGGGCGCGGAGTAAAACTCTGAAAAACTGCCCCTGGACCGGCACAGGATTCTGCCTCAAGGTCGAGCGGATTACAGGCGATATAAGCGGACAGTATTTTGGACAGAGAATCATCCCCAATGCATACGAATGTATGGAATTTGTAAGGCACCACACCCCCAATGACGGCTATACTCCATGGAGGAAGCTAATGCCCGGAGAATATCTTCCCCTGTCCGGCGGAAAGCTTACCGGTACGCTTAATGTTGGAGATAAAGTGAATATTTGGGCCGACGGAGAGGGCGGGAATATAGCAATATATTCGCCGAACGGTTCAAAATGGGAATGCGACGCACATAACGAAAATCTGCGTTTTTACAATGTTGTAGGCGGTAAGACTACGGCATGTTTTTGGCTTACGAAAGAAGGCAAATTCATAGACGGGCAGGGGTTTCAAATTCCTCAGATACAGAGAGGATCTCATACGTTTAATGTGGGCGCAAACTCTATTGCCGAACAAAGAATAACCTTTTCCAAAAGCTTCAGCGGCACGCCGACAGTAGTGGCAGGGATTTTCAGCAGCACCACAAACACAAATTACGGGCAGATTGTTGCCGCCGTAAAGGATACAACGTCCGGGGGTTTTGTCTTAAGGATTATCAACCGTTCATCGGATAGTTTATCCCCGAACGTCCAGTGGATAGCCACTTTTTAATTAATATAGAAGCTTATTTATTCCTCCGCCTCTCCTTCCTTCTCCGCCGGCATTTCTTCCTTCTCGATCCCCAGATAAGGCAGTATATTTGCAAAAATATTTTTTACTACCGGGGCGCAGACCGTACCGCCGTAATAGATCCCCTGGGGATCATGGACAATGCAGACAGCCAGCACCTGGGGATCGTTAGCAGGCGCAAAGCCCAGAAATGAGGAAATATATTTGTGCGCGCTTCTCGGGAGAGTCTGGGAGGTGGCAGTCTTCCCTCCGATGCGGTAGCCTTCCAGATATGCTTTATTGCCGGAGCCTTCCGATACCACCTTCTCCAGAATTTCCCGCATCTGTGCAGATACCTCTTTGCTTACAACTCCGTCCCGGACCTCATAGGAAAACTTCTTCAGTACATTCCCGTTCTGATCCTGAATGGACACGCCAAAGTGGGGGGTGACTCTTCTGCCCCCATTCACTACAGAGCTTGCCATGACGGCCAACTGTACCGGCGTAATCTGAAAGGACTGACCGAAGGTCATCGTTGCCAGCTCCACCTCCCCGATATTGTCCAGATTGTGCATAATTGTGGATGCCTCTCCCGGAATATCGATGCCGGTCTTGGACAGAAGTCCGTAGCTGGAAAAATATTCATAGAACATTTCAGGCCCCATACGAAGCCCCATGGTCATCAGAGCCGGATTACACGAATTCATAATTGCATGTGTAAAATCCTGTCCTCCATGCCCTCCCGCCTTATGGCAGCGGATTCTCCGATCCTCCACAATCTTGAAGCCCGGACAGGAAAACTGGTCGTTGATTGTGGAGGTGCCTGATAAGAGCGCCGCCGAAGAAGTAAATATTTTAAAGGTAGAACCCGGCTCATAGGTGTCGTTGACACACTGGTTCCTCCACATACGGTTCAGTGCGTCCTGCTTTTCCTGTTCATTCATTCCTGATGTATCTGTTCCGTTATTCAGTGTAAAAGGATCATTCAGATTGAATTCCGGAACATTGACACAGGCATAGATTTCTCCGTTCTGCGGATTCATAACCAGAATGGAAACATAGTCTGCCTCCTTTGCTTCCATCACCTTTAATGCCTCCTGCTGGGCGTAAGACTGAATATTGTAATCCAGACTTACGATCAGATCGTTGCCCGGCACAGACTCCACACGTTCCTCCTTGGCATTTTCAATCTCCACCCCACGTGCGTCTGTCAGTGTCAGAATCGTTCCCGGAATTCCTTCCAGATATTCGTCATATTTAACCTCCAGGCCGATAATTCCCTGATTATCGCTCCCCGTAAATCCAAGTACCTTGGATGCCAGCTCGTCAAACGGATAATAGCGCTTAAAGTCTTCGTCCACCTTCACGCCCGGGTACTGGTAGGAGCGGACTGCATCTCCAATCTCCTTATCCACATTGGACTTAATCCGTTCAATAGAGCTTACCTTTTCTACTCTCTTTCGGACTGTCTCCTCCGCCAGTCCCAGCTCCTTGCAGAGCATCCGGATCACAGCCTCAGGGTCTTTTATCTGACTGTGAATTACGGAAATCGTACATACGGTCCGGTTATCTGCCAGAACCTTTCCCGTCCGGTCAATGATTCTTCCCCTCGCCGCTTTGATGCTCCTTTCTCTTTCGTGCAGATCCTGCGCCAGCTTTTGATAATACTCTGACTCAAAAACCATCAGATACACCAGCCTTCCTGCCAAGACAGCCATCATGAGCAGACAGGCGGAAAATACAATCAGCACTTTCTTTCTATGAAATGTCTTACAATGCAAAAAAATACCTCATAAGAACCATTTTCACTATCTTATGAGGTATTTCTCTCTCTTATTCAGTCGGATTCTCCTCCGGGTCCTCTTCCGTGGCATTTCCCGGCTTCACATCCAGCAGATTCCCGTTCACGGGGGAATCTCCCAGAACAGAGTCATCCTCCTGATCGATAGTTTCCGGATCAGGCATATGAACCGTCTCGCCTGTCTGAGGATCAATTAATGTGCCTTCTTCCTGCTGCTCCTCTTCTTCCTCCTCTTCTTCCGTCTCCTGTTCCGCTGCCTGCTCTGCCGCAACTTCCTCCTGCATATCCTCCGGAATCGCTTCTGTCGGATAGATGTTCAGATAAGGAAGCGCCTCCTTCATAATGTTTTTCCAGATTTCCTGGGCAAAGGAGCTGGTAGACTGCTTCTCCGCATTCGGCCTGTCTACAACCACATACAGAACCACCTCAGGATGATCCGCCGGAGCAAACCCGATAAAGGAAACCAGGTAATTGGTCTTATCTCTCGGAATCCTCTCTGCAGTTCCGGTTTTTCCCCCCATGGCATAACCGGCAATCCGGGCAGCTTTGCCCGTCGCATGATTTCCGTTGGCATCCGTGGGGCCGTACATCGTATGGTACAGATATTTTCGGATTAAGGCAGAGGTTTTTGAGGAAATCGGCGTGCGTAAAAGCACCGGCTCCACATTTTTTACCGTGCCTCCGCTGCTGTCCGTAATTTTTTTCACCACATGAGGCTGATAATAATACCCTCCGTTAATACATGCGGAAAATGCTGATGCCATCTGGATCATCGTCGCATTAAAATTCTGTCCGAAAGAATTGGTTGCCAAATCTGTTTTTCCCATAATCAGCCTTTCATTTGGCGCATTTTCCCGCGAATAGTAAATCAGGCTGTCCGTGCGGGCTTCTCCCGGAAGATCTATCCCTGTCCGAAGCCCCAGATTAAACATATTCTGATATTTAGAGTAGTTCTCCTCTCCCAGCTTTGCCGCAATCTGCATCAATGCGTCATTGCAGGAAAACATAAGCGAGCCTTCCAAATCAATGATTCCATGGCCGATCTTCTTGGAACACCAGATCGTATAATCCCCTATCTTTTGATTGCCGTCGCACAGAAACGTGTCCCCGTCGTGAACAACTCCTGCCTCCAGGGCGGCGGCCACTGTGATCGGCTTTGCCGTGGAGCCTGGTTCAAAGGTATCGCTGATGCAGTAATTTCTCCACAGCTCATTCAGCGCATTCAAGCGTTCCTCTTCTGACAGGTTCTTGGACTCCTCCTCGGTAAATAGGCCGTTAAGCACTACATTATATGGATCGTTCAAATCATAATGGCGGTTGCTTGCCATGGCCAGAACCTCTCCATTATTCGGGTCCATCATAATTGCCGCAGCAGTATAGCTTCCGTCTCCCTCCCTGAAAGCGTTGGCATACTTTTTCTGAAAATCCGCAATGGCTCTCTCGACAATTTCCTGGAGCGTAATATCCATCGTAGACATCACATTTTCTCCGTTTGTCGCCGCCTTCACCACCTTTTCCTGTTCCAGATCTTCATTCAGATAATTATAGCTTCTGCCGTCCTCACCATTGAGCACATCAGAATATTTCTGTTCAATTCCATACTGTCCCACATTTCCGGAAACCGTATATCCGATTACGTTGCAGCCAAGCGATCGATACGGATAGCGGCGGATATAGGAATCCTCCAGCCATACGCCGGAGATCCGGTGTTTTTTATTTCCCTTATCGTCCCGTTCATCCTCATATGCTTCAAACTCTTCCACCTCTTCCTTCGTAAGCTGCTTTTTCAGCATTACGTAATGGCTGGATTTTTTCTCCTGCATAATCGTATCCAGCTCAGAGCGATCCAGTTCAAAATAGGTCACAAGCGCCTGAAGAGTAGGCTCCACATAGTCCTTCTTAGGATCTTCGTCATGATTTTCCCACAGAACGCCCGGATCCAGTATCACATTATATACCTTCTCACTGGTTGCCAGAACTGTCCCGTTGCGGTCGTAGATGTCTCCTCTTTTGTATGGCAGAACCATGCTGTTCGTGTCCTGCTGAGAAAGCACCTTTTTCGTATACCGCTCTCCGCTCACCCGGTTAATATAGACCAGCCGGACAATGATTCCAATTAAAATCAGCACTATTACAACAAATAATAGTGCTAATTTCCTCTTCATCTTTAACGTCATTTTTTGTTTTTTTGTCAATCGTCTACGTCTTCTGGCCACCAAATACTCCTAACTGTCACTGACTATTTCCCCAGAATCTGCTCTATTACAGAACTCTCCTCCTTGGGAATTTCTTCATTCTGTCTGACATAATCCCTTGTGCCGCCGTCATACAGAATTACCTGATCGGGCTGTGCATACACCATGCCCAGTTCGTTGATTGCTGTCTCTTTAATGTAATCCAGATCCACAGAGGTCATAATTCTGGTGTAATTATCATCGTTTTCTTTTCTCAGCTTCTCAAGCTGAGTCTCCAATACGGCTATATTTTTTATCCTGCTGGTCGTTTCTGCCTGAAGCTGAAGATAGTGTATACAGGACCAAAGCACCATACAGGCTGCCGCCGCCAGAAAAATCATATAAATAACTGTAGTATATTGTACTTTAACAGGTGAAGCCGGACGCCTTACCCGTCTCCTCTGCTGTTTCTCCTGCGGACGCTCCAATGTCCGGATTTTCCGTGCCGTATTCCCTTCTACATATCCATGTCTTCTCTTTGATGCCATTTTCGACACCGACTCCCCTCTGTTTTCAGTCTCACGCCCGCTCAAAAACACGCAGCTTCGCACTCCTGGAACGGCTGTTTTCTTCCAGCTCCCGTTCGGACGGAACAATTGGCTTTCTTGTCATAACCTTCCCCTTTGAGACATTGCCGCATACGCATACCGGAAAATGACTCGGGCACGTGCAGGGATTTTCATTGTTCCGGAATATCGTCTTCACAATCCTGTCTTCCAGAGAATGAAAGGTAATAACGCAGATTCGTCCTCCCGGATTCAGCAGGGCAATCATATCATCCAGAGAGCTTCGCAGGATCTCCAGCTCCTGGTTCAGTTCGATGCGGATTGCCTGAAACGTCTGCTTTGCAGGATGCCCCTTCTGCATCCGGATTTTCATAGGAATAGCTGCCTTGATAATCTCCGTAAGCTCCCCTGTTGTCTCAATCGGTTTTTCCTTTCTTGCAAGTACAATGTGCTTTGCTATATTTTTTGCAAATTTATCTTCTCCGTAGTCGCGGATCACCCGGTATAAGTCTGTCTCACTGTAATCGTTGACAATGTCTCTGGCTGTTTTTTCCATCCTTTGATCCATTCTCATGTCCAGCACTGCATCCTCCCGGTAAGTAAATCCCCTGCCCGCTTCGTCCAGCTGATAGGAGGACACCCCCAAATCCAGGACAATGCCGTCTACTCCGGAAATTCCTTTGTTCTTAAGCTCTTCCTTCATCCGGCAGTAATTACTTCGGAGAATGGTTACTTTATCCCCGAACTCTGCCAGCCGTTCTTTAGCTGCCTCTATCGCGGCCGCATCCTGGTCAATCCCGTAAAAATGGCCTTCGGCAGAAAGTCTTCTGCATACCTCGAAAGCATGTCCTCCTCCGCCGAGCGTCCCATCCACATAGATGCCGTCCGGACGGATATTTAACTGCTCAATCGTTTCTTTAAGCATGACAGAATAGTGTTTGAATTCCACAGGCTCCTCCTCACTCTCTGCCGCTTACATTGTTCAGATGCCCGGCTATGGCATCCATATCGCTGAAATCTGCATTTTCCTTCCAGCGCTCTTCATTCCAGATCTCAATATGATCCAGCATGCCTGCCAGAAGCACATCCTTCTCAATGCCCGCAAATTCCCGGAGCGTAACCGGCAGAAGAATTCTCCCCTGCCTGTCCAGTCCGCACATATTGGCGCCCGCAACAAGAAAACGTGTAAAAAGCCTGGCATTCTTATCTGTAAGCGGCAGCTTTTTCAATTCCTCCACATAGGATTCCCAGCTGTCCATTGGGTAAACAAAAAGGCAGCCATCCAGTCCTCTCGTTACAACGAACTCCGAACCCAGCAGTTCGCGGAACTTCGAGGGAATAATCAGCCTGCCCTTGGGGTCTACCGCATGTC
>VSNE01000127.1 GCA_009774155.1 Lachnospiraceae bacterium | reverse complement strand
TTATTGTACATTATTGAAAAAATAGGGGAGCTTGGACTGAAGATTAGTCTGAAGCAGGCAGAACAGTTTTATCAGTATTATGAGATTTTATCAGAGTGGAATCAATTTATGAATTTGACCGGAATTACCGAATTTGAGAGCGTAGTTCAAAAGCATTTTGTAGATAGTTTGTCAATAGTTTATATAAAAGATATGGAGAATGTGGATAATCTGATTGATATAGGTACTGGAGCAGGTTTTCCGGGGATTCCTCTTAAGATTGCTTTTCCCAATCTTAGAATCACGCTTTTAGATTCCCTGAATAAGAGAATCCGTTTTTTAAATGAGGTGATAGCTAAGACGAAATTGTGTGGAATAGAGACAATTCATGGAAGGGCGGAAGATTATGCAAAATCTTCTGAGTATCGGGAGAGCTTTGATATCTGTGTATCCCGGGCTGTTGCAAATCTTTCGACGCTTAGTGAATATTCTCTTCCTTATGTAAAAATAGGAGGACAATTTATTTCCTATAAATCAGGAGAGATTGCACAGGAATTGGAGGAGGCAAAGACTGCACTTTTTTTGCTTGGAGGGAAAATGGAAGAATGCAAAACCTTTACTCTTCCGGATTCCAATATTTATCGTTCTTTGATCAAAATAAAAAAGGTAAATGGCTGTCCGAAAAAATATCCGAGGAAATCAGGACTTCCCTCTAAAGAGCCGCTTCATTGAAATGAAAAAATATTATTCCTGTCAGGAAGATAAACAAAAAGCTTTTATATCCCCAGCCGTAATTGTGAGACTGGGGATATTTTTATATATTTTGATAGTCTGCCTTAATTGCCTGTATTCGAGTAAACTCAATACAGGCAAATGCGGCATACCATCTTAATCATTGTACAAATATAAATTAATAAATTTTAAAACTTCTTCCGGTGATTCAAGCTGAGGCAGTTCTTTCGTGTAATCAATGTACTCTGCTTCAATAGCAGGATTGTAATACTGATATTCTTTGACAATTTCTTTTATTCCCGATAATTCACGTCCTGCGAGAATATGGATATTTCTGTTAATGTTTTTTAATGTCCGAATAATATTGGCATTTGTATATCTCCCAACCAGGCTGATAAACAAATTTTTTGCATTTCCTTCGGCTAAATGGGCAGATTCATAATAATAATCGATAAGAGCTTCCGGGATATTTTCTCTGTCATAAAAATAATTCTCTTCAAAGTTTTCTTCTATTATATTTCGGGCAGTTTGCAGGTGATAAATAAAGGTTCCGATAACCGGCGTTTTTAATATAAGTTTTGCTGTTTTTGTCCGTTTTGACGGAGCCTTATGAAGATTTCGGATGCTTTCCGGGTTGATAAGAATTAATTCATCAAATTCATTTTCGTTAATGCTGCATGCTCCGAGAACAAAGGATGCTGATTTACCTGTAGTAATAACGCTGGTTTTTTTCTTTATAATATTTCTTATAAAATCATTGATTAATTGAATATACATATAACTTGTGTAAGTAATATCAGGTCTTTCTGATAATCCGCAGCCAAGCAGATCCATCGTATATACGGTATTCGTCTTTGACAGCTTTGGAATAAGCTCTGACCATTCAATGGAAGAACTGTCCTCTTTCAAATTATGAACCAGTAATACAGGTTTACCCTCCCCGGTTACACTATAGCTGATATCTCCAAATCTCCAGTGATAGAGTTCCTTGTTTTTAATATTCAGCAATCCTTTTGATGTAGCAAGCTTACTGACTCCTTTGTTAATACCAGAGAGAATAGTCAAAGAAGCAGTGATTAATCCAATAAACGAGAGTGTAATTGTGACTTTTTTGTTTTTCAAGTTATCACTCCTTTTTTATCTATGATTTTATACTATATTTGCTGGTACTTCAATAGTTATTTTGAGTCACCTTCTTTAGAAGATTATTCCGGAATCAATATTTATATTGTTTCACGTGAAACATATCAGAGATGAATAAAAGATTTAAATATTTTATAATAGATGTTTCTCGTGAAACATTGTTATGATATACTAGAAACGATAAATCATCTAGGATTTAATAAAGTACAAATGAAATAAGGAGAAACAAGTGGGAAGAATTATTGCAATTGCAAACCAAAAAGGCGGAGTCGGAAAGACAACCACAGCAATCAATTTATCTGCATGTCTGTCAGAGCTTGGACAGAAGGTGCTTACAATTGATATTGACCCCCAAGGGAATACGACCAGTGGTCTTGGTGTAGATAAAAATGCAGTAGATAACAGTGTCTATGATTTAATGCTGGGTGAATGTAAAATAGAAGAATGCATTATTGAAACAGAGATTGAAAATCAGTTTTTGATTGCATCGAATGTGAATTTGGCAGGCGCAGAGATCGAATTGATTGGGATTGAAGAAAAAGAGTATATATTAAAGAAAGAAACAGATCGGATCTCACAAGAGTATGATTTTATAATTATAGATTGTCCCCCTTCTTTAAATATGCTGACCGTAAATGCATTAACTACAGCAAATACAGTTCTGGTTCCTATCCAGTGTGAGTATTATGCCCTGGAGGGTCTAAGTCAGTTGATTCATACAATAGAACTGGTCCAGAAGAGACTGAATCCCGATCTGGAGATAGAAGGAGTTGTATTTACTATGTATGATGCCAGAACAAATCTGTCTCTTCAGGTAGTAGAAAATGTAAAAGGGTATCTTCATCAGAACATATATAAAACAATTATTCCGAGAAATGTCCGTCTTGCAGAAGCGCCTAGTCATGGACTTCCCATTAATCTGTATGATTCCAGATCAGCAGGAGCAGAGAGTTATCGCCTGCTGGCACAGGAAGTATTGCATAAAGGAGAGGAAGAATGGCAGTAAAAAGAGGTGGATTGGGAAAAGGGCTGGACAGTCTGATACCTGATAATGGAAAAGCAGCCGAAAATGAAAAGAAGGTAAAGGTTGTAGAGAAAGTAGTAGAAAAAATCATTGAAAAACCTACAGAGATAAAAGTCAACATTCATCAAGTGGAGCCAAACAGAGGTCAGCCGCGCAAAAATTTTGATGAGGAATCTCTTCAGGAGCTGGCGGAGTCTATTCAGCAGTTTGGTGTTCTTCAGCCGCTTATTGTACAGGAACAAAAGGATTATTATCAGATTATTGCCGGAGAGAGAAGATGGCGTGCAGCAAAAATGGCTGGCCTGAAAGAAATCCCGGTCATTATCCGGAAAATGACGGATCAGGAAATTGTAGAAATTTCTTTGATTGAGAATATTCAGAGAGAAAATTTAAATCCCATAGAAGAGGCGGTTGCTTATAAGCGGCTTCTGACAGAATTTCAGTTAAAACAAGAAGAGATTGCGGAACGAGTGGCAAAAAGCAGAACGGCTATAACAAATTCCATGCGGCTGCTTAAATTGGATGAGAGAGTTCAGCAGATGGTGGTTGATGGAATGCTGACTACCGGACATGCAAGGGCATTGCTTGCCATTGAAGATCCGGATATTCAGTTTCAGACCGCAAATCGGATCTTTAACGAAAAACTGAGTGTCCGGGAAGTAGAAAAGCTGGTGAAAAATATTGGAAAGGAAAGACCGCAGAAAAAGGAGGAAAATCCCCAGCAGACGGCAATATACCAAAATTTGGAAGAAAAAATGAAGGCTGCACTGGGAACAAAAGTCTCCATAAACCGTAAAAATGAACAAAAAGGAAAAATTGAGATTGAATATTATTCCATGGAGGAGCTGGAACGGCTTATGGAAATCATGATAAAGTAAGATACAAAGGAGAATAAAAAAATGAGAAGTCCAATCTTAGAGTTAATGGCATCATATGGAATCGACCCTGCATATATCATAATTGGTCTTACAGCTATTATTTTAGTTATGATTATTTTGTATGTTTTTATGTTATGTAAAATTAAAAAAATGTGCAGCAATTATGATAAATTTATGTGCGGAAATGATGCGCAGTCTCTGGAAGAAACGATTTTAAAACAGTTGGAAAGATTAGATAAGCTGGAGGAATCTGACCAGGAAAAGGAAGAGCAGATTGAGCATATTTTTGAAAACCTCCAAACAGTATATCAGAAAAGAGGGCTGGTGAAATACGATGCATTTCGTGAAATGAGCGGTAAGCTCAGTTATGCGCTGGCGCTTCTGGATAAAAATAATGACGGTATTATGATTAACTCCATGTACAGCCGGGAGGGCTGTTATTCCTATGTAAAAGATATTATTAACGGGGAATCCAGCATTAATATGTCGGAAGAGGAAAAGGAAGCGTTAAATATAGCGATAAAAGGAGATAAAAATGTGGAATAATCCTAAAAATCCTTGCAAAAATGTGAATACTATCTTAAGATATAAAAATGCAAAGTATTTTGCAGGTTTGAGTTTATAAAGACTGCGGCTCTGTCAGGTGATGACAGGTCAATGGAGAAAAGAGTCCAGGAGGAGATTATGTTAGATTTAAAATTTGTCAGAGAAAATCCCGATATTGTAAAGAAAAATATTAAAGATAAATTTCAGGATCAAAAATTACCGTTAGTAGATGAAGTGATTGCCCTTGATGCTGAAAAGAGATCTACCCAGCAGGAAGCGGATAAGCTGCGTGCGGAACGAAACAAGCTTTCCAAACAGATTGGCGCTTTGATGGGACAGGGAAAGAAAGAAGAGGCAGAAGAGGTCAAAAAGCAGGTGGCTGCTGACGCTGCCCGTTTGGAGGAGTTATCTGTAAAAGAAAAAGAACTTGATGAAAAAGTCACGAAAATTATGATGACCATTCCAAATATTATTGATCCAAGTGTGCCTATTGGAAAGGATGATACGGATAATGTGGAGGTTACTAAATATGGGGAACCGGTGGTTCCGGATTTTGAAATCCCGTATCATACAGAAATTATGGAGCGCTTTCAGGGAATTGACCTTGACAGTGCAAGAAGAGTGGCAGGAAACGGTTTCTACTATTTAATGGGAGATATTGCAAGGCTTCATTCCGCAGTTATTTCCTATGCAAGAGATTTTATGATTGGCCGGGGATTTACTTACTGCGTGCCTCCCTTTATGATTCGCAGCAATGTGGTGACTGGTGTCATGAGCTTTGCGGAGATGGATGCCATGATGTATAAAATTGAGGGAGAGGATCTCTATCTGATTGGAACCAGTGAGCATTCTATGATTGGAAAATTTATTGACACCATCATTCCGGAGGAAAAGCTTCCCTATACTTTAACCAGCTATTCTCCATGTTTCCGGAAGGAAAAAGGCGCGCATGGAATTGAAGAGAGGGGAGTATATCGGATTCATCAATTTGAAAAGCAGGAAATGATTGTTGTATGTAAACCTGAAGATAGTCCCATGTGGTTTGAAAAGCTGTGGCAGAATACAGTAGATCTGTTCCGTTCCATGGATATTCCGGTACGTACTTTGGAATGTTGTTCCGGGGATCTGGCGGATTTAAAGGTAAAATCCTTTGATGTGGAGGCATGGTCGCCAAGACAGAAGAAATATTTTGAAGTTGGAAGCTGCTCCAACTTAGGCGACGCACAGGCGAGAAGGTTAAAAATTCGTGTGGACGGCGAAAATGGAAAGTACTTTGCACATACATTAAATAATACAGTTGTTGCTCCGCCCCGTATGCTGATCGCATTTCTGGAGAATAATCTTCAGGCTGACGGAAGTATTCGTATTCCGGAAGTTCTGCGTCCATATATGGGCGGTATGACGGAAATAAAGTAGGAGGTATCCTTTTGCATCGATATCTGAGAGCAGTTGGTTTCAGCAGCATTCAGAAGAGGGAGGAATTTGAGGCACTTACAAAATTTACTTCTGAATGCTATCAGACAGAAGAAACTGCAGTAACCGCGGAGGGGGAAGATTTCTCTGAAAGAAGGAAAGCATTCGCAGAACAGATAGGACTTCTTGTCCGGGGGGTATATGACGAGAAGGACGAATACCATGAAGAGTATTGTATTCCTTATTTTACAGGAAAGACGGAACGTTTTTATGAGGATATGGTCATTGAAAGGCATGCGGAGAAGGAATCTTATGCAGGTGTATGTGATGATATGAATCTGGGAGTTTCCCTGATTTTCTATGTTCAGAATGTGACCGAATATTTGAATAAAATACGTTATGAAAGAATGGAGAGCGCTTCTGCTTCTTTGATATTATCCGGACTTTCTGTAGAAGGAAAAATATTAATGCCGATTTATCAGAAGCTTCCGGTGGTGTCGGAGATTCGATCCAACCAGGAGAGAAGCCGTATGATACAGGCTGCCCGGGACGGGGATGAGGATGCTATCGAAAATCTGACAATAGAGGATATGGATACTTATTCCATGATATCCCGAAGAATTGCAGATGAGGATGTTTTTTCTATTGTGACAACTCATTTTATGCCATGCGGAGTGGAATGTGATCAATATAATGTTATGGGAGATATTCTTTCTGTTGATTTAAGGGAAAATAATCATACGAAGGAAAAAATCTATGTAATGACTATTGAGACGAATGGGATTGTTATGGATGTCTGTATTAATCAGGCAGATTTAATGGGAGAACCTGCGCCCGGAAGAAGATTTCGCGGAATAATTTGGCTTCAGGGGCTTGTACATTTTGAAGAAAAGTGGTAAGCTAAGAGTCAGTGATAATGTTTTTGCAGTTCAGCAGGACAGAATCGGACGCCTCCGCCCGGAGGCGTTTGATTACCGGGCAATGTGAAGGCAGCAGCTTTATAGATTTTAGAAATGTCGCTATAACTCAGACGGATAGAGCGACTGCTTTTTAAGAGAACCTACAACGGAAACTTTTTGAAAGCACAGAGAGGCGGCAAATCACACACAATTTAATACACGTTTCCGTAGCTCAGCTGGATAGAGCGACCGCCTCCTAAGCGGTAGGTCGGGTGTTCAAATCACCTCGGGAACGCTGGGAACACAGCCGAAAGCCTTTGATTTTAGCGGGTTTTCGGCTTTCTTCATTTCAGCGTCAAAACTCGGATTTGTTAATATGCTAATACATCTGAAAATCGAACCTGCATGCTAATACGGTATTTTTACCCGTTCATTTGCCTGCCAATAGATTTACTCTTTATTAGCATTTTGGAAGGACTTGGCAAATTCTATTAGCAGTTCAGGATTGGATTTCATAAGCTGCTGCAATACCTGTTCTGCGGAATTTGCTTCATCTTTATCATTTTTCTGTGGATCACTGATGCCTTTGCCGTCAAGAAAATCATCCATCTTGCCGGCCAGCTTTTCACGCTCACTTGCAAAAGAATGTTTCCCATAACGTCTGGTCAGCATCTCCAGATTAGACCATCCGCCGGCCTGCATAACCGAATTGTAATCACCTCCGGACATAAGCAGTTTGGTGGTGGCGCTGGTGTGACGCAGACTGTGGAATACAATTTCCTGGGGGTCCATATCAGGGTCATTCATTTCAGTCAGGATTTCCTTAAACCGTTTATTCAGGTGTTCTGTCATAATGGGACGACCATTGGCCTGACAGATGGTAAGGTTATAATCCATGTAGCCATCCGGTCCTAATTCTTTTTTCAGCTTGTCCTGCATTTCCTTCAATACAAGCAGTGCATTCAGAACACTCTGGGGAACATCCACATTTCGTATCGTGTCGTCACTCTTGGGATGTTTCAGAACATGGTGTTAGTATATAAGTGTGGACAGGAAAAGTTGAACAACCTATACTATCAAGTGAAAAAACAAAGGAGATGTT
>VSNE01000126.1 GCA_009774155.1 Lachnospiraceae bacterium | reverse complement strand
ATAATTATTATATCAAAAGATTAAGGGGAAAAAGACATGAATGAAAACAAAGAGTTCAAACCGTATATTCCGGCGGAAAAAATTACGCTGGAATTTACAATGACATCGATAATTATGGGAATCATTCTTGCAGTTGTATTCGGCGCTGCCAACGCTTATCTGGGCCTGCGTGTCGGTATGACAGTATCTGCTTCTATTCCGGCAGCCGTTATCTCCATGGGCGTTATCCGTGTCATTATGAAGAAAAATTCCATTCTGGAGAGCAATATGGTTCAGACCATCGGATCTGCAGGAGAATCGCTGGCGGCAGGCGCCATTTTTACGATGCCTGCGCTGTTTTTGTGGGCGGAGGACGGCCTGTGCGATATGCCGAGTCTTGTGGAAATCACGCTGATTGCTCTGTGCGGCGGTATTCTCGGCGTGCTTTTTATGATTCCGCTCCGAAACGCGCTGATTGTGAAAGAACATGCAACGCTTCTCTATCCGGAGGGTACTGCGTGCGCGGAGGTGCTTCTTGCGGGAGAGGAGGGAGGCTCCAACGCTTCCACAGTATTCAGCGGTATGGGACTGGCTGCTGTATTTAAATTCCTGGTAGACGGAATCAAGGTGATTCCGGCAGATGTTGCGGCCGCATTTCATTCTTTTAAGGGAGAGATCGGTATGGAGGTTTACCCGGCGCTTCTTGGTGTCGGATATATTGTAGGACCCCGGATTGCTTCCTATATGTTTGTTGGTTCTTTAGTCGGATGGATGGTGATTATTCCGCTTATTTGCCTGTTCGGGCCGGATATGTGGATGTATCCTGCGGAGGCCGGAGTCACCATTGCGCAGCTCTATGAGAACGGCGGCGCAGCGGCTATTTGGAGTACTTATGTAAAATATATCGGCGCAGGAGCGATTGCCACCGGAGGTATTATCTCTCTGATTAAATCTCTGCCGCTGATTATCACTACCTTCCGCGATTCCATGAAGAGTATGAAGGATGGTAAAAATACCAGTACTGCAAGAACTGCTCAGGATCTTCCGATAAACGCTGTTCTGATAGGTATTGCGGCTATGATACTTATTATATGGCTTGTTCCGGCGATACCGGTCAATATTTTAGGGGCTGCTATTATCGTTGTTTTCGGTTTCTTTTTTGCAACCGTATCTTCCCGTATGGTGGGACTGATCGGAAGCTCCAATAATCCTGTATCCGGTATGGCGATTGCAACGCTTCTGATTGCCACCTTTGCTATCAAGGCTTCCGGCGATACCGGGATTACCGGTATGACAGGGGCGATTGCAATAGGCTCTGTTATCTGTATTGTAGCTGCTATTGCAGGCGATACCTCTCAGGATCTAAAGACCGGTTATCTGCTTGGAGCGACTCCAAAGAGACAGCAGATCGGCGAGCTGATCGGCGTTGTGGCATCCGGCCTTGCGATCGGCGGCGTGCTGTATCTTCTGAATGCGGCATGGGGATACGGCGGGGCCGAAGTTCCGGCGCCGCAGGCCACATTGATGAAGATGATTGTGGAAGGCATTATGGGCGGAAAGCTTCCGTGGAATCTGGTGTTTGTGGGAGTGTTCCTGGCGCTTGGCCTGGAAATCTTAAGAATTCCGGTTATGCCGTTTGCTATCGGCTTGTATCTTCCGATTTATTTGAATGCAAGTATTATGATCGGAGGCGTTGTACGTCTTCTGATGGACGGACGAAAGGGTGTGGATGAAAAGACGAAGGAACGTCAGTCCACTGATGGTACGCTGTATTGTGCGGGCATGATTGCGGGCGAGGGTCTTGTAGGCATTATTCTGGCAATCCTTGCGGTGGCGGGAATCACCATGGATCTGTCCGAAAGCATCAGCCTTGGAAATATCGGCGGCGTGCTTCTGATGGCGGCTATGATTTTATGCCTGCTGAAATTCTCCTTGTGGAAGAAAAGTAAAAGCTGATGAAGAAGCAGCGGAAAAATTATCTGGATCTGATTCCGGAGCGGGCTCCTGAGATTGGCTGGAGCAAGGGAGAAGAGGGCCTGATTATTCTTGAAGTGGAGAATAGAGGGGTATGCAACCGGATTGCCCAAAGGCTTTTTAAGCGGCCGCAATATACGAAGGTGCACATGGAAAAATACGGGAGCTTTTTATGGCCGTTAATAGACGGAAGACGGACAGTGATGGAACTGGCCGGGCTTCAGAAGGAAGCCTTCGGAGAAGAGGTGGAGCCGCTTTATCCGAGAATTGTAAAATATATTCATAGAATAATTTGTATAATATACAACGAATCCCGGCTTGGCTCCGCCTGGCTTTTTTACGTGCTTTTTTTCCACATAGTCAATCTCTACCTTTTCCGCCTCCCGGTTGCTGGAATAATAAGCTGCCAGCTTTGCGGCTTCCTCGAAGGTGCCGTCCGGAAGCTTATCTCCGTTTGTCTGGACGATAACGTGGGAACCGGGAGCGCCCTTGGCATGGAACCACCAGTCATTGCCTTTGGCGATCCGGAAGGTCAGTTCGTCATTCTGCAGATTGTTTTTGCCCACATACATATGATAACCGTCACCGGAAATATAATGGAAGGGCTTGGAGGCGATTCTGGGACGCTTAGCGCCGGGAGCGCGTTTTCGGATATAACCGGATTGTATCAGCTCTTCCTTGATCTGTACAAGATCTTCTTCCTGAAGGGCGATATCCAGCGCGGTCTGGATAGATTTCAGGTGTTCGATTTCCATGCCCGTTTCTTCCAGAAGCTTTGTAACGGCTTCGCAGGTTCTTTTCAGCTTTCCATATTTGTCAAAATATTTCGTCGCATTCTCCTGAACCGGAATCTGTGGGTCGAGAGGAATGGTAATCATTTCGCCGGTATAGTAATTGAGGGCTTCAAAGCTTCTGCTCCCCTGTTCCACGCTGTACCCATAGGTGTTGATAAGCTCTCCATATATACGGAAGGTTTCCCGTTTACTGGTATCCTTTAGCTGCCTGGCCTGGAGGTCATATTTTTTTATATTACGCTCCAGCGCGGTCTGGACGATTTTCCTCAGATCTATGGACTTCTGCCGAATGCGGGTCAGGGTGTTTTTTTCCGCATAATAATACTCCAGCATCTCCGAGACAGAGGTGTAGGCTTCCCTCCGGCAGCAGCTGCAGAGAGTAAGGGGCAGACAGGAGAACTCTACCGGCTTATGCCCTTCATAATAAACGGAAGGCGTATATTCCCCGGTTCGGATTGGTTCCAGAAAACGGCGGAAGGTGCGGTACAGATGAATCAGCTCTTCCCGCTCATATGAGCCGGCTGCTCTGTCAGAATCCAGGGAAGCCTGGTGGCAGATCTCCTCTGCGGCAATGGGACTTAAGCCGGTCAAAGAGGTATAGAGTGCCTTGGAAAGCTTTACGGCCCTGCCTGTGATCCGGGAAACGAACAGGTCCTCTGTAACAGTCCATGGGTTGGATTTTTCCTGGGTATCCGGGATGAAATACTGCCGCCCCGGAAGCACCTCGCGGACTGTGCTCATCTGGGAGGAGACATGCTTAATACTGTCAATTATGATATCAGTATCCGTACAGAAGATGATATTGCTGTGTTTGCCCATGATTTCCGCTATCAGATATTTCCGCCGCAGATCTCCCATCTCGTCCAGATGCTCAATCTCGAAGCGCAGAACACGTTCCAGGGAAGGCTGGGTGACAGAGATTATGCGTCCGCCGCTGATGTGTTTTCTTAAAAGCATGCAGAAATTCGGGGCAGTCAGCGGGCTTGCCTTGTTGGCGCCGGTAAGATAGACCAGCGGGAGACTTGCGCTTGCACAGATCAGGAGACGGAGGTTTCCCTGAGGGGATTTTATCGTCAGAAGAAGCTCGTCCGCCTCTGGCTGGGCAATCTTGGAAATGCGTCCGCCGCTTAGTTTTTTATTCAGTTCATGCGCCATACAGGCGATGGTAATTCCGTCAAATGCCATAGTTGGATCTCCTTGCTTATCAGTGCTGTGTTCCATTATAATTGACAATATTTCCAAAATCAACTATAATAAAACTTAAGTTTCCGCAAAATGTAATCCTTGAAAGTCAAAAGGCTCTTTGTTAAAAGCAGGGAGGAAAAGTGTGCATAAATCGCATCTGGAAAGCATATTTTCCGAGTGCGGCTTTGTACAACTTGTCTGTGCTTGTTTTTGACTCTCATGATAAAAAATGCAGAAACTCAAGTAATAAAACCAATTATGGCGGCAGATTTTGCTGCCAGGACTTTGGGGAAGATAACAATGATTAAGAGTATGACCGGTTTCGGCCGCTGCGAGGTGTCAAAAGGCGACCGGAAGCTTACCGTTGAGATGAAGTCCGTGAACCACCGTTATCTGGATGTGAGCATGAAGATGCCGAAGAAGCTGAATTTTCTGGATTCGGCTATTCGTGCGCTTCTGAAAGAATATATCCAGCGCGGAAAAGTGGATGTGTATATTACTTATGAGGATCTGAGTGAAACGAACGCCGTGCTGACTTACCACGCAGAAATTGCCGCTCAGTATATCGAGTATTTCCGGCAGATGGAGGAACAGTTCGGATTAGAGAATGATATGAAGGTATCCGCTCTGGCGCGCTGCCCGGAGGTTCTTACGATCGGGGAGCATCAGGAGGATGAGGATGAAATCTGGAATATCCTGGAAGAGGCGGTGCGGGGCGCCTGTGAGAAATTTGTGGAATCCCGTATTCGTGAGGGCGAGGCGCTGAAAAATGATCTTATATCCAAATTGGACGGAATGCTGAAGCTGATAGCTTTTATTGAAGAGCGTTCCCCCCAGACGGTGGCGGAATACCGTCAGAAAATAGAGGCGAAGGTCAGGGAGCTGCTTGGAGATGCCCAGATAGATGAGAGCCGGATTGCCGCGGAGGTGATTATTTTTGCGGATAAGGTTTGCGTGGATGAAGAGCTTGTACGTCTGAAAAGCCATGTGGAGGCGACGAAGGCGGCGTTGGAGGCCGGAGGAAGCATCGGAAGAAAACTGGATTTTATTGCGCAGGAGATGAACCGGGAGGCCAATACGACCTTATCTAAGGCCAATGATCTGGAGATTTCCACCCGTGCCATAGATTTGAAGACTGAGATTGAAAAAGTACGGGAGCAGATTCAGAATATTGAATAACATTGATTGGACAGGGCAGAGGACAACGCTGAAGAAGAGAAGGCGGGTTTATCGCTGCGGGGAGTAAATGATGGGCAGAGAGGGAATATTGATTGTGGTATCCGGCTTTTCGGGAGCCGGAAAAGGAACTATTATGAAGGAACTGCTTAGCCGTTACGAACAGTACGCGCTGTCTGTATCAGCTACTACCCGTAAGCCAAGGCCGGGTGAGGAAGAGGGAAAGGAATATTTCTTTAAAAGCAGAGAGGAATTTGAACAGATGATCGCTGACGATGCACTGATTGAACATGCTCGTTATGTGGATAATTATTACGGAACACCGAAGGCTTATGTGGAGGAGCAGCTTGCCAGGGGCAGGGATGTGATACTGGAGATTGAAATTCAGGGAGCGCGCAAAATAAAGAAGCGCTTTCCGGAGGCGGTGCTTCTGTTTGTGACAACAAAGGATGCACAGACGCTGAAGGAACGCCTGCTGGGCCGCAAAACTGAGACGCCGGAAGTCATTGAACAGCGTCTGGCAAGGGCCGTGCAGGAATCGGAAGGAATTGAAGAGTATGATTATCTGGTGGTGAACGATGAACTGAATGTCTGCGTGGCAGAGATTCACTCTATTATTGAGAGTGAGCACCGGAAAATTAAGTATAATATGGAACTTATCAACAGTGTCAGAGAAGAATTGAGAAATTTTTCGGAAGGAGAATAAACTATGCTACATCCGTCTTATACAGACTTAATGAAAACCGTCAACAGTGAAGTGGAGGAAGGTGACACGCCGGTAGTCAACAGTCGGTATTCCATTGTTCTTGCAACAGCTAAAAGAGCAAGACAATTGATTGCGGGAGAGGAGGCGTATGTGAACAGCCGCGGTAAAAAGCCGCTTTCCATTGCGGTGGAAGAGGTTGGCAAGGGTTTTGTGACAATTGAATCTGAAGCATCCGAAGCGGATGCGGAAGACAATGGGGAGGTACAGGAATAACACGGTTGGGGTAATGCGGTCTTTAAGACAGGAGAGGTTGAAAAACTATAATTTGGGAGACACAATATGATTGTAAGAGAAGGCAAAAGTGTTTTTAAAGGAGTTGCAATCGGCAGTGTTTTTGTGTACCGGAAGGCAGAAAAGGCAGTCAATAAGGTACAGATAGAAGATACCGCCGCAGAGCTTGCCCGCTTTGAAGCCGCCAAGGAAAAGGCGATGGGGCAGTTGAAGAGCCTTTATGAAAAGGCTCTGAAGGATGTGGGAGAAGAGGAAGCTATGATTTTTGATGTTCATCAGATGCTTCTGGACGATCTGGATTATAATGAATCCATTACCGGTATTATTGAGAATGAGAAGATGAATGCAGAGTATGCCGTATTTATGACCGGTGAGCAGGTTGCCGCCATGTTCCTTAACATGGACGATGATTATATGAGAGGACGGGCGGCCGATATTCACGATATTTCCGATCGTTTGATCTCCATTCTGAACGGAACGCAGGTAAGCCCCGAGGCTATGCCGGAGCCGGTGATTATTGTGGCAGAGGATTTGGCTCCAAGCGAGACCGTACAGTTTGATAAGAGCAAGCTGCTGGCCATTGTAACCCAGAAGGGTTCCGCGAATTCCCATACGGCAATTCTTGCAAGAACCATGAATATTCCGTCTCTTGTGACAACAGATATTGAGATTGATCAGGCGTATCATGGGAGAACTGCCGTGGTAGACGGCTTTGCGGGTCTGCTCTATCTGGACCCGGACGAAGAAACCATGAAAAAAATGGTGGAGAAAAAGCGCAGGGCGGATGAGCAGAGGGCTCTTCTTCAGGAAATGAAGGGCAAAGAGACTGTAACTCAGAGCGGAAAGCACATCCACCTGTATTCCAATATCGGAGGCATCAACGATGTGGATGCGGTTCTGGACAACGATTCGGAAGGTATTGGACTGTTCAGAAGTGAATTTATGTATCTGGGCTGTGATGACTATCCAAGCGAGGAAGTACAGTTTGAAGCATACAAAGAGGTTGTATCCCGCATGAACGGAAAGAAGGTTATCATCCGTACGCTGGATATCGGAGCAGACAAGCAGATTGATTACTTTGAACTTCCGAAGGAGGACAATCCGGCTCTCGGCTATCGTGCAATCCGTATCTGCCTGACAAGAGAAGAGGTTTTCAAGACGCAGCTTCGCGCGCTTTTCCGGGCTTCCGCCTTTGGCAATCTGGGAATTATGTTCCCGATGATTATTTCTGTGAAGGAGATTGAGCGGATTAAGGAGATCGTGGAAGAAGTGAAGCTGGAGCTTGCCAGGAAGGATGTGGCGACAGGCGAGGTGGAGCTTGGCATCATGATTGAAACTCCTGCAGCGGCTGTGATCAGTGATCTGCTGGCGCCGCATGTGGATTTCTTCAGTATCGGAACTAATGATTTAAGCCAGTATACATTAGCAATTGACCGGCAGAATCAGTCTTTGGACAGCTTTTTTGATCCCCATCATGAAGCGATTCTCCGTCTGATTCAGATGACGATCGAGAACGCGCATAAATACGGCGCATGGTGCGGTATCTGCGGCGAGCTGGGAGCGGATATGGATCTGACTTCAAGATTTGTTCAGATGGGTATTGATGAACTGTCTGTATCCCCTGGATATACATTGGAAC
>VSNE01000125.1 GCA_009774155.1 Lachnospiraceae bacterium | reverse complement strand
AAATTATATTATACAGCTATCAATGGGACAAGTAAACTTTTTATAAACATGAAAGGGGACTGTCGCAGAATGCAGGCGCCCCCTTTCACTGAATTTATTCTTTATCTTTCACACCGGCCTGAATATTGGTACTCAGGGTAATGTTAAGTATCTTCTCTGCATATTCGGAACCTTCCGCCCTCTGAATCGTAATCGAAATAGTCTCTCCCGAAGAATAGTAGGTCAGAACATCCCTTAGCTGGTCATAGCTGGAAATCATGCTTCCATCCAGCTTTGTAATAATATCCCCTTTCTGGATTCCTGCTTTTTCCGCTGCCGCGCCTTCCACAACTGTGCTGACATAAACTCCCTTCGGCATATTATAGCTCTCAGAAGCCTCCTCTGTCACATCCAGCCCGGTAATTCCAAGGTATCCTCTGTCCATCTCTTCCAATTTGTCCCTGGTCACCTTGTTCATCAGATCGCCAATGATAGATTCCACATCTGTAATCGGAATCGCATATCCCATGCCCTCTACATCCTCGGATATAAATTTCACGGAATTAATTCCTATCAGTTCGCCTTTGCTGTTCAGAAGCGCGCCGCCGCTGTTGCCGGGATTAATCGCTGCATCTGTCTGGATCAGCCTGTTTGTAATCTCCTGGCCGTTGGACTCCACGCTAACCTCCCGGTTCAGTGCGCTGACAATACCGGAGGTTACAGAAAGCCCGTAGCCATACGCGTTCCCGATTGCCACCACCGGCTCGCCGACCTGCATGGAACTGGAATCTCCCACAGTCGCCACCTTAATATGCTCCATCGTTTCCTTCGGAATATCCCTCAGCTGAACTGCGATAACCGCCAGATCCTTGTTCGGCTCCGTACCCTTTACTTTTGCCGCAAGCACATTGTCCTCATCCGCGTCCTCCCCGTCGGCATTAAAGTAAACGCTGATTTCGTTCGCACCGGAAATTACATGGTTATTCGTCACGATCAGAAGCTCTGTGTCATTTTTCCCGATGATGATTCCCGAACCGCTGGATTGGCTCTCCTGTTCATATGTCCCGAAAAAGGTTCTGAATTCCATAAGCCCCAGGTTCGTAATAGATACTACGGAGGGCATACAGTTCGTCACAATATCTGATACATCGTACACATCCGAAATGCTGTTCGCCACAGCAGTTGTCCCGGGAGTATTGCCGGACTTATTCAGCCCCTGTTCTTCCGTATCAGAATCAGGCAGTTCCACTGCCTTCCCAAAATACTGTCTTCCCAGATAATTTGTTCCCATAAACGCGGCGCTGGACACACTTCCGAATATCAGCGCCAGCACCAGGCATTTCGCCACAGTTTTTCCAAACCCTTTTTTCTTCTCCGGCTTGTGTAAATTTGACGAAGAGTCATAATGGGTATAACCGCTTCCTGTATCATAATAGCTGCCTGTACTGCTGTTCATTTCATCATACATGATTCTTTCTCCTTTCAAAATGCTTTCTCTTTTCTGAATGGCCTTAATATAGCAAAGAATTGTGATAGAATTGTGATAAAACCTTTAAAAATTTTTGAAATGGGTGTATACTGTACTCTGTTAGAAAAAAAGCATAAGAAAGGATTACAGTACATGAAGAAAAAAACCCTATTACTTTTCCTGTCTGCGGTTCTGGCATGCGCTCCGCTGACCGGCTGCGGAAATTCTTCCGAGGATACTGCACCCGTAGCAACCGATGTTTCTGATGAAGAGACGCCGGAAGAAGAACCGGAGGAGGAACCTGCTGAACCAGTTGAAGCTGCTGAAGAAGAGGAATCTGTTCCGGAAGAAGAAACCCGTGAAGGAATGTACCGCAGCGAGCTGACGAATGAGTGGACTGATGAAGCGCTCCAGACCCAGCGTCCAATCGCGGTCATGGTAGATAATGAGAAAACAGCTCTTCTCCACTATGGATTGACCCAGGCTGATATTGTTTATGAAATGATGAACAGTACTGCCAACGGAGAGGTTACCCGTTTTATGGCAATTGTAAAAGACTGGGCCAAGATTACCCAGTTCGGAAGCATCCGAAGCGTACGTCCGACTAACTTTATGATTGCGCCCGAATATAATGCAGTTGTCGTTCATGACGGCGGCCCATTCTATATTGATCCCTTCCTGGAGAATCCTTGGGTAGAGCATTTCAGCGGCGGATTTGCCCGCATAAACAATGGAAAATCCAGAGAGTTCACGGAATATGTGACAAGCGGAGAGATCGAGAGCAGATTCAAATCCTCCGGATATTCTACCGAATATAATGAATATTATCCGGGACCTCACTGGAAATTTGCAAATGAGTCCAATCCTGTGGATCTGTCCCAGGCTTCCGATTCGATTGACTGCACGCTGGTTGACCTTCCGTTCGGTCACAACGGTTCCCAGTTAGACTATGATGAAGCAAGCAATACATATTTATATTCCGAGTACGGCATGAAACATACAGATCCTGCCAACGGCGATAAGCAGCTTGCCTTTACCAATATTCTTATTCAGAACGCAACTCATACCCAGTATGATCCTAACGGCTATATGCAGTTCAATATTCTGGATGTAGATGGCCGGGAAGGCTATTATATCACCGGAGGAAAAGCAATTCCGGTTACATGGTCAAAGAGCCATGATACGAATCCGACTCATTTCTATGACAAGGACGGCAATGAAATTACACTGAATACCGGAAAAACATATATTGCGCTCGTATCTGACACCAGATGGAGCGAGCTTGTATTAAAATAATTCCGCACCCAGACAGGGAGTACCGATTCTGACATCGGTACTCCCTGTTATTTTATACATCCAGTTTCTTCTCTTTCATAACACTCTTATAAGAAGGACGGATAATCTTATTCATTCCGATGATTTCCTCAATGCGGTGAGCGCTCCAGCCCACAATCCTGGCGATGGCAAAGATAGGGGTATACAGCTCCATAGGAATATCCAGCATTTCATATACAAAACCGCTGTAAAAATCCACATTCGGGCTGACGCCCTTATAAATTTTCCGCTTTTTCGCAATCAGCTCCGGAGCAAGCACCTCAATATTGTTATACAGCGTCATATCCGCTTCCCTGTGCTTTTCTACCGACAGCTTTTCCACAAAGCTCTTAAATACCCGTTCCCGCGGGTCCGAAAGCGAATATACCGCATGGCCCATACCGTAGATCAGCCCCTTATGGTCAAATGCCTCTCCATCCAGAATTTTGCTTAAATAATTTCTGACCTCTTCTTTATCAGAATAATCATGGATATGCTCCCGGATATCATTCATCATCTCCATAACCTTGATATTCGCGCCGCCGTGCTTCGGCCCCTTCAGTGAGGACATAGCCGCAGCGATGGAGGAATACGTATCCGATCCGGACGAAGTAACTACTCTGGTTGTAAAAGTAGAATTATTGCCGCCGCCGTGCTCCATATGAAGCATCAGCGCAACATCCAGCACCTTTGCTTCCAGAAATGTATATTTTTGATTCGGACGAAGCATCAGCAGCAAATTTTCTGCAGTGGACAGTCCCGGTTTCGGCCTGTGAATGTACATGCTTCCGTCATTCTCATAATGATTATATGCATGATATCCATAAGCCGCCAGCATAGGGAACACACTGATCAGGTTCAGGCACTGGCGGATCACATTTCCTACCTCATTGGAGTTCAGATAATCGTCATAGGACGCCAGCGTCAGAATACTGCGTGTCATACTGTTCATAATATCCTTACCCGGAGCCTTCATAATAACATCCCTTGTAAAGTTCGTCGGAAGTTCCCTTCCGAATGCGATCAGATCCGTAAACTCCTTTTCCTCTTCCTCCTCCGGTATTTTTCCGAACAGCAGAAGATATGCCGTCTTTTCAAAGCCGAAGGAATCCTCCGGAATACTTTTCACCCAATCAATCACATCATAGCCCCGGTACCAAAGTCTGCCGTCACACGGAACTCTTTTCCCGTTTTCCTGACGGAACGACTCTATCTTTGAAATATTCGTAAGCCCGGTCAGCACGCCATTGCCGTTAATGTCCCGAAGCCCTCTGTTTACTCCGTACTCTTTAAATAATTCGTCCGAAATAGTATCATTTTCCACACATAAATCTCTGTATTTTTCGATATATCCCATTCAAAGTCCCCTTTCCTGAATCAAGTCCAAAACACACTGTCTGAATTATGTTAACATAGTTTTCTTCATTTTTCCATGATTTTATATTTTTTTTAGAAACGCCCGGACTTATTGTTCCGCCGCCGCTCCCGGAACCTCCTCCGGTGCCGGGAATGCTTCAGGAACTGCTTCCGGCACTGTTTCTGCCTCCGGCGCTGTCGCTGCTTCCGGTGCTGTCTCTTCCTCCGGCGGCGCCCCCTTTTCCATTACTCTTTCTGCAGGCTCTGTCCCCGGCAGATGATAGCAGATTACCGGAGTTCCCTTTTCAATGCCCTCATAAATCTGCTGCGCAATGGAATACGGAAGATTGATACAGCCGTGGGAGCCGCTTGTTTTATAAATATTTCCTCCAAAGCTGCCTCTCCAGGTAGCGTCATGCATACCTATATTCCTGTTAAAAGGCATCCAGTAGGATACCGGTGTCTGGTAAGTCTCCCCAACAAGCGTTGCATTTCTCTGTTTATATGTAACTCCGTATACGCCTGCAGGCGTATCATATCCTCTGGACGAATTGCCGGACACAAAATCCGATTCCAGAACCAGGCTTCCTTCCTTATAGAAAAACAAATGCTGGGCAGTCAGATTAATTTCCACATAAGTCGTTCCGTAATCCGGGGTTCCATAGGATACTGCCGTCTGATAGTAGACAGGTGTTCTTTCCCCGCTCTCTCCCCTTTCTATCATTTCTGTCAGCTCTTTTGTTTCCTGTTCGTAATTCATCCACCAGCCATAATCTCCTCCATCAATCGTAATCTCCCTGCCATAGCTGGTCTGGAAGGTACGGGAACGGAAAATACTGTCATAACGCTTGCGAAGAGCCGCCACATATTCTCCCACCTGCCCCTGATCCAGCGTCACTTCAAAGCCGTCCACATGGAGCCAGTTGCTGATCGTCCCTCCGTCCAGTATCTCCTTGTTATCCCCAAAGGTGTAGGTAATCGTAATGCCTGCATATTTCTGAAGCCGATCCAGTGTCTTAAGAAGCTGCTCATCCTCTGCAGTTACTGTGGGAACCTGATAGCATCCCTCCTTATCCAGATCAGTCTGCTCATCCAGACTTTTTACCGCATTCTGAATCGTATCCAGCGTATCCTGCCACTTCAGTTTATTCCCCTGGGTCTCTGCTATAATCTCAAACCCCTTCTCCGGCGTATAATCTGATATATAGGCATCTGTAGGAGCCACAGCAAAATCATTCTGAAAGCCTTTCAAGGTTCTGATTTCTGTCTCCAGCTTTTTCTCATCATAGCTGAGCAGATTCTCTGTTTTATGCTCCGCGGTTTGAGGAAGGAACCATGTCCATATATTCTGTGTTTCCAGAAATTCCTGCAAAGGCTCCGTGGAGGCATAGGTAAGATCAATATCCTTTCCCTGGATATCCTCCTCCATAGCGGTTCCATCGGTCTTGCGCTCCACAATCCGCAGCATATAGTCTTCAATCCGCTCCTGAAGCTCTCCAATTGTCATTCCGGACACATCTACCCGGTCAATGACTGTGCCATTCAGAAAATGGCTCCGGTAATAATATATGCCTCCGGCATAAGCTGCCGCCAGCAAAAATAAAAACAAACCGCATATCATCGGTAAAACAGGAAAGCGTTTTTTCTCCTCTTTCTGTTTTTTCATTGGGTCCTCTCCCTTTCCAATTTTATTCCTACCTTTAGTATACAGTTTTTTAAGAAAAAAACAACCGGAGGATGGGAAAGTCCTCCGGTTAATATACTGTCATATAGCCTTCCTGATAAAGCCCTCTGTCTGAGGAATCCAGATTCCATCCTGCCCATAGGGCTGAATCATAACTACTTCCACAGTACTTTCATCCAGAGGGAATGTAATCTGCACGGCAGCCGTATCCCCTCTGTTCTCTACAGATATGGCCGCTCCCTCCGATTCATCCGTCAGGGTACCGCCGTCCGAATCCGCAATGTTCAGAAGAAAGCATGCCGCCTGTCCGGCATCAAACAGCTTATCATACGCTCCGGCTTCCCCTCTGTGCTCCACGGCATGCTGGTTCAGCGCCTCTCCAAATCCGTTCGCCTGGTAATCCATCGGGGTTCCGGTAATCTCACCCTTGGGATATGCCATATAAAATTCTTCGCCGGAGGATATCCTGTTCAGCATTTTCAGTTCTTCGCCCGTCACCTGATACGTTTCTCCCTGCCGTGTAAGCTCCAGCGTCTCCCGCCAGACCCACATATGGGGATCGGATGCCCATGCATAATACAGAATCTCCGCCTTCTGCCCGTCAACGCCCAATGTCCGGTAATTGTTATCCGGCGACATGGGCCACGGACTGGACCATCCGAAATACGAATCTTCATCCTGAATCAAAAGTTCGTTTTCCATTTGCATACGGGCCTCGGCGGATGTCATTTTCCAAATAGCCTCCCCGTTCCTGCCCGCAAAAGCGTCTGCCCAGGCGTTCACAAATTTCTCGGCATCAGCCGCCGTATCCTGTCCGGCCTGCATTTCCGTATATTCCGTCCGTTCATATATTTCTGCCAGCTCTGCCTCCGTCCGGTCTGATACTGCCATATGAATCAGAATTGCAGCATCATTTTCTTTCAGAGCCTCTCCTCTCTCCTCCTCTGCCAGTCCCTCCAGCGACTCACAGGTATAAGAAGAAAGAGCTTCTCCCTCCGACAGATAATCCGCCATCAGAATCAGGTCATCCCCTGACTGTATTTCCCGCTTCTTTCCCTCTCCCAGAAGAAATCCTGAATGCAGCGGGAAAGAGATTTGCGGAAGCGGCAGCTTAATCATACCGCCCGGATCAAGAATCGCATAATAGCCTTCCCCCTGAAGATCCTCTCCGCTTAATTGCTGCAGCGTCAGCCCGAATGTTCCCTTTCGTTCCTCTATATTGCCGAAGGATAGTATACGGCGTTCCTTCAGCTCCCCGCTCTCATAAACCTCGTAATAAAACAGGCGGCTGCGGATATCATCCTGGAATACATATTCATACTCTGCCTTCTGTCCCGCAGCAGCCGACAGCAGTTCGCCTTGATTCTCTGCTTTTATCCAGTTCTTTTCGGACGGCATACTGCATCCGCAGAGCATGATCACGGTCAGAAGAACACAAACCGGAAAAAGCACTCTTTTTTTCGTAATTGTTCCATCCGCAATTTCTTCCACTCTCTTCCTCAGACTTTTTCTGCTTCCTGACATGGAGGTTGCCACACACATCCTGCTTCCTCCGTTCTGCGCATGCTGTAAAAGCTGCAGAAGGGAATAGCCGTATGCTTTTCGTCCCTCCGGGGACAGTCCCCGGATCACCTCCGCGTCACAGGCCAGCTCTGCATCCTCGCCTGCGCAGGAAGCCCCAAGCCATACAAAGGGATGCCACCAGTAGGCTGCACAAATAATGATACGCAGAAAGGTCCAGATATGATCCTTCCGCCGGTAATGGGTCAGCTCATGCTTCAGCACATACTGATACAGCTTAGGCTCCTCTCTGACCGCCCTGTTTACTAAAATACAGGGACGGAACAGTCCGAACAGACAGGGGGATATTACCGCATCACTGATGCAGACGGGGAGCGGGCAGTCCTCCTGTTCCTTATCCATATGCCGGATTCCTCTTCTCAGCCTGAGATTGGAGA